>JALSGU010000277.1 GCA_026982575.1 Paracoccaceae bacterium
ACAAGCTGGTGCATGATCGGGTCTTTTGCACCCAAAAGATGCGCGTGGCGCATGGCGCGGCGCATGATGCGGCGCAAAACATAACCGCGCCCCATGTTTGATGGCAAAACCCCCTCGGCGATCAAAAACGAGGTCGAGCGCAAATGATCCGCAATCACACGGTGATGCACATTGCTTTTGCCGTTCGGATCGGTGCTGGTGGCATGAGCTGATGCCTCGATCAAATCGCGCATCAGGTCGGTTTTGAACACATCGTTTGAGCCCTGAAGCAAGGACCCGATGCGCTCCAGCCCCATGCCGGTATCAATTGAAGGGCGCGGCAGATCCAGTCTTTCGCCGTTTTCCTGCTGTTCATATTGCATAAAAACAAGATTCCAGATTTCGATAAACCGGTCCCCGTCTTCATCCGCAGACCCGGGAGGGCCGCCCCAAATGCTGTCGCCATGATCGTAAAAAATCTCGGTGCAAGGGCCGCAAGGGCCGGTTGCGCCCATCGACCAGAAATTATCGTCTGTCGGAATGCGGATGATACGATCATCGCTTAGGCCCGCGTATTTTTTCCAGATATTCGCAGCCTCGTCATCGGTATGGTATACGGTGACCAGCAATTTATCTTTGGTCAGGCCCATTTCTTTGGTCAGCAAATCCCATGCAAAAGCAATGGCTTCTTCTTTGAAATAATCGCCAAAAGAAAAATTGCCGAGCATTTCAAAAAAAGTCAGGTGCCGCGCGGTATAGCCGACATTGTCAAGATCATTGTGTTTGCCACCGGCGCGCACACATTTCTGGCTGGTTGCGGCGCGGGTATAATCGCGATTCTCAAGGCCGGTAAACACGTTTTTGAACTGCACCATGCCGGCATTGGTAAACATCAAGGTCGGATCATTGCGCGGCACAAGCGGCGAGCTGTCCACCACGGCATGGCCGTTGCTTTCAAACGAATTCAGAAAGGTGCTGCGGATATCATTAAGGCTGGCCATGGTAATTTCCCGATATGTATTTCGGGATTATTATCGCGGCTTATGCACACTGTCCACATGGCCAAAACAAAAACGGCCATCCTTTTGCAGAATGGCCGTGATTTTCTGGTTTTTTACCGATTATCCGTCAATCACATCATCAAATTTCTCAGCGCTATCTTCAAAATCAAGCCCATGGGCGGCGCGGATTTTATCTTCGATTTCGCGCGCGATTTCTGGATGTTCCTTCAGGAAGGTCTTGGAGTTCTCACGCCCCTGCCCGATCCGCTCATCCCCGTAGGAATACCAGGAACCGGCTTTTCCGACCAGCTCCAGCTTGACGCCCATGTCGATCAATTCGCCCAGCTTGGAAATGCCTTCGCCAAACATGATGTCGAACTCAACCTGTTTGAACGGCGGTGCCACCTTGTTTTTCACAACTTTTACCCGTGTGGCATTGCCGACAACTTCGTCTTTGTCTTTTAACGATCCAATCCGGCGAATATCCAGCCGCACCGAAGCATAGAATTTCAAAGCATTGCCGCCAGATGTGGTTTCCGGCGATCCAAACATAACGCCGATCTTCATGCGAATCTGGTTGATGAAAATCACCATACAGTTGGAACGGTTGATCGCAGAAGTCAGCTTTCGCATTGCCTGGCTCATCAAGCGGGCTTGCGCGCCCATCTGATAATCGCCCATATCGCCTTCAATTTCAGCCTTGGGCGTCAGCGCTGCCACCGAATCAACCACGACAACCGACACCGCACCGGAACGCACCAGCGTTTCGGTGATCTCCAGAGCTTGTTCGCCTGTATCGGGCTGCGAGATCAGCAATTCGTCCAGATCAACGCCCAGTTTTTTGGCATATTGCGGATCAAGCGCGTGTTCTGCATCAACAAACGCACAGATGCCGCCTTTTTTCTGCATTTCAGCAATAACATGTAGCGTTAATGTGGTTTTACCGGAGCTTTCAGGCCCGTATATTTCAATAATCCGGCCGCGCGGCAGGCCGCCTATGCCCAAAGCAATGTCCAGCCCGATAGAGCCGGTGGAAACGGATTCAATATCCGATGCGGGGTTGTTTTGCCCCAGCTTCATGATCGAACCCTTGCCAAAACTGCGTTCAATTTGGGCCAAAGCCGATTCTAATGCTTTTTCTTTGTCCATTTTACGTCGATCACCCAAGTCCAATAAAGTTTTAGCCATTTTTCCACCTCTTATTACATACCAAGCCCGAACGGGCAATTAAGGGTTTGTTCCCCTGTTGTTCTATCTTGTACCATGGGACCAAAACAAGAACAATGCAACTAAAATTAATTATAAATATACATTTGACCAAAATACTTTACGAACGGTAAATCTAACCAAAAAAATTTGAATTAATTTGAGGGCGCGCTAAAATGATGATCTCTACCAAAGCTAACATTGCCTTTTTGGCAATGCCGCGCGCGGCTTCGACCAGCGTTGAACAGGCGTTATTGCCCTTTGCCGATATTGCGTTCAAAGGGTTTCCACGGTTCAAACATATTAATTTATCCATCTACAACCTTCGCTTACGGCCCTTTCTTACAGCGAATAATTTTGAGACAATCGAAACCACCGCACTGTTTCGCGAGCCGGTTTCCTGGCTGGCAAGCTGGTATCGGTATCGCTCCGACCCCAAGATCAAATTAAAGCGCAATTCCACTGCTGGTCTAAGCTTTAATGAATTTGTCACCGCATATTTAATGGAAGACCTACCGGATTTTGCCAAAGTAGGCCAACAAAGCAAATTTGTCGCCAACAAGGAATCAGCTTGTGGCATTGATCATTTGTATAAATTTGACAATCTCGAAGGGTTTCGGGCCTTTCTTTCGGCCCGATTCCTGAGTGATTTTCAATTTGAACAGGCGAATATGTCGGCAAAAATAAAAACAGACCTGTCACCGGAATTACAAAAAGAACTGGAAACAAGATTTTCCAGTGATTTTGATATTTATGAATCAGCGCTTTAGGGTCTGGTTATTCGGCAATAACCTCGGCAACTTTGTCTGTAAGGGCAACCAGAGAAAACGGTTTTGGCAAAAAGCTGGCCTCGCTAATGTCTTTGCGATCATCAAAAAACGCATCTTCGGAATAACCCGAAACAAAGATAATTTTGGTATCAGGGTAGGCTTTTAATGCTTGGCGCACCCAGCCCGGCCCGTTCAGCCCCGGCATAACTACATCTGAAATATAGAGATCAAACCGCGTTTTGCTGCTTGCCAAGACTTCCAGCGCCTGTTCTCCGCTATTGGCTTCGGTCACGGAATATCCTTTTAATTGAAGGGCGCGGACCGCAAATGCACGAACCGAATCTTCGTCTTCTACCAGCAAAATATTGCCTTTAGCATCATTTTCAACCTGCTTTTCCGGTTGCTTTTTCTTTGGTTCTGTTACGGCAGCTTGGTGGGAAGGCAAATAAATCTCGAATTCCGAACCAACATCCTTTTTGCTTTGCACAAAAACAAAGCCGCCGGTTTGTTTGACAATGCCATAAACCGTCGAAAGCCCCAGCCCCGTGCCTTCGCCAACCCGTTTGGTTGTGTAGAAGGGTTCAAAAATTTTGGGCATAATATCGGGTGGAATGCCACAACCATGATCACGGACCTTGACCAGAACATAATGCCCCGCCGGAACGGTTGCGCGATCTCTTTTGAATTGCTTTTCCAGCACAAGGTTTTGGGTGCTGATAATCACATTGCCGCCATCGGGCATCGCATCGCGGGCGTTCACAACCAAATTCATGATCACCTGTTCAAATTGCTGAACATCAACCCGCACCGGTGCGAGATCAGGGTTTTCCTCAATAATCAGGGTGACTTTTTCGCCCAAAAGCCGGTCCAGCAATTTTGTCAGCTCGTGCAGCGTATCAATAAGGTTTACGACCTTTGGTCGCAGGGTTTGTTTGCGCGAAAATGCCAACAATTGCCGCACCAATGCCGCCGCGCGGATGGTGTTTTGGCGGATTTGAATCAGATCGCCATAATCAGGATCGCCGGATTTATGACGCAATAATAACAGTTCAGAATGTCCGTTTATTGCGGTTAGCAGATTATTGAAATCATGGGCAACACCACCGGCAAGCTGACCCACGGCTTCCATTTTCTGACTTTGAACAAACTGGGCCTCCAGCATTTTCAATTCGGTTTTATCGTTCAGGATTGCCATGCAGCAATCGCCCTCGACATAAGAAACCTTCATTAGGGAAACCTGCAAAAACACCTCGTTACCATTAACCATACACCGGCCCATTTCAGCCGTTCGTCCTGTATTTCCGCTGGCAACTTCACGCAGCCGTTCCCGCATCGAACGACCCAGACCCTCAATCAATTCTGCAAAATACAACCCCGAGAGCTGTTTTCGCCCCAGCAATTGCCGCGCTGTCAGGTTTGCAAATTCAATAGCGCCGGAATTGCTTAACCGGATCAAAGCCACCGGCAGGTTTTCCAAAAGATTGTCCGAATATAATATCTCGCCACGGCGATCCAGCATTTTGGTTGGGGGGGGCGCGGTATCCTGATTACGAAAATGGTGTTCCAAAAGAAAAATTGTAGAAACAACCACAAAAACCACAAAGGCCAGCCACCACGGCATTGCCCATAACCGTTCGGGATGAGGCACAATAAAAGCAATGATTCCCGCTGCAATAGCAATGATCCCCGCGCGTATAAGCTGCTTTGACGGCTTGAACCCTGTATGTTTCACACTTTCCTGCACGCGCGGCCCTTACCTGAATTTCCTTGGAAAAGGATAAGATGCCAATAAAACACTTACAACTTATTAATGATAATTTTAATAATTTTACACTCAGGGTTTATCGAGAATAGCGCCAAAAAATCCGTCGCCGCCGGTTGAAGGGGTTAAACGGATTTCATCATTTAAGGTCCAGTCAGCATTTTTCGCCAGAAAATGCTGAATTCTCTGGTCATTTTCCAGATCAAACAACGAACAGGTTGCATAAACCAGCTTCCCCCCCGGCTTGACAAAACCCTTGGCCAGCTCAAGAATTTCGTCTTGCAACTGCGTCAGCTTTTCCAATCCGGCAGGCCCGAGCCGCCATTTTGAATCAGGGTTTCGCCGCCACGCGCCGCTGCCCGAACAAGGCGCATCCACCAGAACAAGGTCGCATTGCTTAGTTAAGTCCAGTTGGTTGGGGGGCAATATCTGTATTTTTGCGCCTGCGCGCCGCGCCCGTTCGGGCAGGTCTTTCATACGGGCAGGGTTAACATCATGGGCCAGTAAAACACCCTTTTCTTGCATTAATGCCGCCAAAGCCAGCGTTTTGCCGCCACCACCCGCGCAATAATCCAGCACCCGCATTCCCGGTTTTGCATCTGCAAACCGTGCAATTCTTTGGCTTGAAACATCCTGCAGCTCTACAAATCCATACCGATAGGCCAGTGATCCATTCAGTTTGCGAGGATTTTGAGTGATGCGCAGCGCGTCAGGTATATTGGGCAGAATATCGGTAAAAATCAGATCTCTGGCCAGCAGATTTTGCGCCTCGGCAATGGTTGTTTTCAGGGTATTCACCCGTAAATCAACCGGCGCCCTGCCCTGCATTGCCGTTAGGATTTCATCAAAACCATCCCCGAGCGAGGCCTTGAGTTCCGGTTCAAGAAAATCCGGGAAATCCAGACGGACAGGGGCAGATGCGGGTTGCGGGTTTTCCAGAGCTTCGATCTCGGCAGGGGTTATAATCGCTGGCGCGAATCCTTCTCCGGTAAAAAGATCATTCAGGTTTATCCGGGCCTGATACTGATGCGCCAGAACAATGGAGCGGCCATTCATAGCCCCGCCAAGATGCGCCAAGGAACGTTTTTGTCGCAAGCAATCATAGACAATGTCACGAATTGCGGCCCGGTCTTTTGATCCGGCATACCGGCTGCCCCGCGCCCAGCGCGTAAGGGCGCGTTCAGCGGGTTCGCCAGCCAAAATCTGGTCAAGCAATTCAATGGATGCGGAAAGTCGGGCAGATGGCGTCATATATCAGGATTTGCCAGCCTTACCGGCCCGGCGCAAGCGGTATTTGCAAATTATTGCTATCTATCCCACCCTGTAATTCGGGCTTTCGCGCGTGATTTGCACATCATGCACATGGCTTTCTTGCAATCCTGCCCCGGTGATTTTTACAAATTCACAGCCCGTGCGCATTTCATTGATTGTGCCGTTGCCAGTATAGCCCATCGCGGCGCGCAATCCGCCAACCAGCTGGTGCAAAACCGTTGCGGCAGGGCCTTTATAGGCCACCTGCCCTTCAACGCCCTCGGGTACCAGTTTGTCGTTGCTGACCTCTTTTTGAAAATACCGGTCGGCTGATCCCCGCGCCATGGCACCAACAGAACCCATACCGCGATAGGCCTTGAAACTGCGGCCCTGATACAAGAACAGCTCTCCGGGGGCTTCATCAGTGCCGGCCAGCATGGAGCCGATCATGGAACAAGATGCCCCGCCTGCAATGGCCTTGGCGAAATCACCGGAAAATTTGATGCCGCCATCGGCAATCACCGGTTCGCCGGTTTTGGCGGCCTCGGCAGCGCAATCAGACACAGCAGTAAGCTGCGGCACACCAACCCCGGCCACAATCCGCGTGGTGCAAATAGACCCGGGACCAATGCCGACCTTAACCGCATCCGCACCCGAATTGATCAGGGATCGTGTGGCGGCGGCGGTGGCCACATTGCCAGCCATGATCTGCACCGACCCAAAACGGGCCTTTAGCCGTTCAACCGCCGCGCCAACGCTGGATGAATGACCATGCGCGGTATCAATTACAATCAGATCAACACCGGCGTTGACCAATTCGCAAGAGCGCTCATACCCCGCATCGCCAACCGTGGATGCCGCCGCAACCCGCAAACTACCGCTGTCATCCTTGCAAGCCATCGGGTTCAGCACCGCCTGTTCGATGTCTTTCAGGGTCAGCAATCCCGTAAGCCGGTTATCGGCGCTAACGATAAGCAGTTTTTCAATACGCCGTGCTTCCATCAGGCTGCGGGCCTCGTCGCGGTCAAACGGTTCGCGCAGCATTGCCAGATTATCAGCTGACATCATGATTTTAACGGGGGTGTTGTCATCCGAGGCAAACCGCATATCGCGATTGGTAACAATGCCCAGAACCTGCCCGTTTTCGCCCACCACCGGAAACCCCGTAACCTTGTATTTTTCTTGCAAAACCTTGGCATCCGCCAGTGTCTGGTCGGGCGTCAGCGTAATGGGTGCATAAACCACCCCCGATTCAAACCGTTTAACCCGACGCACCTGGCGCGCCTGTTCCTCAATATCCAGATTGCGGTGCAAAACCCCCATGCCCCCGGCCTGTGCCATGGCAATGGCCATATTGCTTTCGGTGACCGTATCCATGGCTGAACTAAGCAGCGGAATATTCATGGCAATGGTTTTGGTCACAAATGTACTTGTATCAGCGGTGGTCGGCAACACATCCGAGGCCCCCGGAACCAGCAACACATCATCAAAGGTAAGCGCCTCACGAATGTCCATTTGGACCTCCTGTTTTAGGGTCGGTATTGGCACGTCTCTATTTCATGGAACGGAGCTATTGGAAACCCCTAAGCAATCGAAGCCGCCGTCTTTTTTGCAAGGCCACCGCTGATCCATGCCTGTGAAGTCTTCCAGACAATGTATAATATCAATGGCGTGCCAATTGTAAAACCGGCAATCATCAATGTCATGGCAACCGTATTTTGCCCTGCAGACAAGGTCATGATCTGCAAATTTATAAAAGTAGCGATCGGAAAGGTAAAGCTGCCCCAAATCGGGGTCCAGCCACCGCTGGTAAGCCATAGCGATATTGATAAAAACACCAAAGCCAAAGCAACCGACAACCAGTAAAACAACGTATATGCCCACATAATTTCAAGTTGGAAGAACGCCATGGCAAACAGGCTGGTGGGGGCCAGCACAATCACCAAGGATGGCCGCAATGGCACCGGCGGGCGCACCCGCACCAGCTTGGCACCATAGCCAAATGTGATCGCGATATAAGGCACCATGGCCGCCAGTGCCAACCAGAAGCTTTCGGTGACATAACCCAGCGGAATACCGGCAACAGGGCCGACAATCGGGCCAACAAAGGCCAGATACTGAAATGGTGAAAATTTACGGGCATCCGGTGATCCGGTTATGATCGAATAGGCCACCAACGCCGTCGCCACATAATATACTACCACGCCAATCCACCAGACTTCGCGGGCCTGCACCCCGAGCGGCAGCAAGGCCGCAGCCAAAAGCATGATCGCCATCGGAAATGCCGCAACACCGGCCCGCGCGGGGGGCATTTTCAGATCGTCCAGAATGGCCTTTGGTCGCCGCAGGCCCTTGGCAAAATATGACGCGGCAAAAAATATAAAATAAGCGGTGGATATGCCCAACAGCAAATCACCGATTTCCTCGGGGATGGGCGAAATATAAGAAACATTCCGCCATGCCAGTGACAGGCCCATAAACCCCAGCACCACCGGAAAAATCGCCGGAGGCGTGCTGCGCCATAAGGAAACTTTGCTTACCATTGCGATACTCCTGTATTACCACATATCGCATAATACGAATATGATGCCAAAATCAAGCGGAATTTGCCTCCGTTACAGCTTTGCGCCCCTTGAACCCGATGGCCACCACAAATTTTTCAGAGCTGTCCTTGCGGCTGGCGGGGGGTTTTACATGGGCTACTTTTTTGAAATTGGCCCGCAGGATTTTCATAACGCTTTCTTCGGCGCCGCCAGCCAGCACTTTGGCCACAAAAGTACCGTTTTCCTCCAGCACATCCAGCGCGAATTCAAGCGCCACCTCTACCAAAGCCATAATCCGGATATGATCCGCGCCTTTATGCCCCGATGAAAACGGGGCCATATCCGACATCACCACATCCGCCAAACCACCCAGCCAGCCGCGCACTTTTACATCAGCATCATTTTCCAGAAAATCCAGCACATGGATTTCGGCACCCGGAATAAATTCGACCTCTTGCAGATCAATGCCCAGCACCGAGCCAACCCGTTTGCCTTTGCGCTCATTTAGCGCATTTACCCGCTCAACCGCGATCTGGCACCAGCCCCCCGGTGCGCAGCCCAAATCAACCACGCGTGCGCCTGGCACCAGAAACCGGAATTTATCGTCCAGTTCTTCAATCTTGAAGGCGGCCCGCCCGCGATACCCCTCGCGCTGGGCGCGTTGCACATAAGGGTCATTCAATTGACGTTCCAGCCACAGGGTGGATGACAATTTGCGCCCCTTGGCGGTTTTTACCCGCACTTTCAGGTCCCGTGTGCCACGGCCCGATGTGTTCTTTTTCTTTGGTGGTTTCATCTTATAATTTCCCAAATACGCCATCGGCGTTCATCATTGAATATAACATACCTTCGCGCAAACCACGATCGGCCACGCGGATTTGTCTGGTTGGCCAGATGCGCAAAATGGTTTGTAGAATTGCAGACCCAGACATGATCAATTCTGCGCGGTCTTTGCCTATTCCCGGCGAAGCAATCCGCCCTTCCGGCCCCAGCGCCAGAAAATGCGAGATCACCCGATCCACATCTTCGGCCCCCATTTCCATGCCGTCAACCTTGTTACGATCATACCGCGCCAGCCCCAGATGCACCGCGCCAACGGTTGTAATCGTTCCCGAAGTGCCGATCATCTGCAAGCTATCCAGCAGACCTGCGCTATCATCCAGATAAGGGCCGAATTCAGCGATATTTTCTTCGAAATACCATGACATCAGCGCAAATCGCGCGGCGTCATCCTCAACATCGGAATAGCGCTCCAACAGGGTCGCAACCCCCAATGGCACCGAAATCCAGTCAACTACTTTTGCGCCCTGTATATCGCGCAAGGCTTCTTTGGCCATGCTGGGCTTTAACCGCATCATGGCGCCAACCCGATCAATGGCGGCCACATCGGAAATATCTATCCAGATCAGCTCGGTTGATCCTCCGCCAATATCAATCACCAGAATCTGTTTGGCCTCATGGCTAACCAGCGGCGCGCAGCCCACCACCGCAAGACGGGCTTCTTCGGCAGGGTTGATGATTTCCAGCTCCAGGCCGGTTTCATTACGGATACGGGCCATGAATTTTTCACCATTGGCAGCGCGCCGGCATGCCTCGGTGGCAATCAGGCGTTTTTGTTTAACACCGTGCAGTTTGATTTTTCTGGCGCAAACATGCAGCGCCTGAATGGTGCGATTAATACCGGCATTGGAAAGCGATCCGGTGCGTTCCAGCTCCAACCCTAAACGCACCGATTTTGAAAACGCGTCTACTACCTCAAAATGCCCCCCCGAAGGTTGGGCAATCAGCATTCTGCAACTGTTAGTGCCAAGGTCGAGCGCCGCATAAAGCGAGCCTCCGCCATGCCGCTTGCCCTGCCTGTTCGGGCGTGCATTTTTCATTGTGTCAATCCGGGCACGGGCCTGTTGCCCGCGCGTTTGTTCACAAGATAGTGCAGCGGGTTAACTTACGCAACCAGCCCGCCAGTTTGCGCAGATAATGCTTTGATCGGCACGCCAAGCCCCTGACAGATGTTATAGGTCAGATCAGGGTTGTTAAGGGTGTAGAAATGGAAATGATCAACCCCCTCGTCGCGCAGCTCGTCACACATTTCAACGGCAATTGCGGTGGCCAAAAGTGCGGATTCGTCTTCGGATCGGGCATTGCCAAACGCTTGATGCATCCAGTCGGGCACGCTTGTGGCACAGCGCGCTGCAAATTTGGTCATTTTGCCAAAATTCTCAACCGGAAGAATGCCGGGATGAATCGGCACATCAATGCCCGCTGCCACACATTTATCACGAAACCGCAGGAATGTTTCATTTTCAAAGAAAAACTGCGTGATGGCCTCGGACGCCCCCGCATCGATTTTGCGTTTCAGGTTATCAATATCGGCTTGCTCGCTGTCTGCCTCGGGGTGTTTTTCGGGGTAGGCTGCCACAGAAATCTGAAACCCGCCAAGATCATGCAGGCCCGAAACCAGTTCGGCTGCAGATTGAAACCCGTCTGGATGCGGTTCAAACCGCTCAGCGCCCTTGGGTTTGTCACCGCGCAATGCCACAATCCGCGTTGCGCCCAGTTTGGCATAGCCCCGCGCCACATCCAGCGTTTCGGCGCGGCTGGCGCCAAC
>JALSGU010000278.1 GCA_026982575.1 Paracoccaceae bacterium
CGTCTGGATGCGGTTCAAACCGCTCAGCGCCCTTGGGTTTGTCACCGCGCAATGCCACAATCCGCGTTGCGCCCAGTTTGGCATAGCCCCGCGCCACATCCAGCGTTTCGGCGCGGCTGGCGCCAACACAGGTCAGATGCCCCGCAATGTTCAAACGCGCCCTGTCGCGGATTGTCAACATCGCCGCATTGGTGCGTTCGCGCGTGGTGCCCCCCGCGCCATAAGTCACTGACACAAAGTCAGGCGCAAGCGGCGCAAGCCGTTCAACCGAACGCCACAGGCGCAGGTTTGCTTTTGCATTATGAGGGGGGAAAAATTCGAAAGACAGGCCAAGGGCCTGTTGTTTTGTGTCTGTTTGCATCGGTCCATACCGTCAATGAGTTTTGCTGTAAGGCCTTTTTACACGGTTTGAACGACCGATCAAGACCCAAAAACGACATTGCGACAATTTCGGGTGTTTTACATCCGTCGCTAATTGGTGTTAGCAGGTCGCCCTGCATATCGGGTTTTGCCAGCTTCAAAGCTAGATATGCACAAACTGAAAGGGTTCAAAATGGCAAATCTAGTGATCGTTTACTGGCGTGATATTCCGGCGCAAGTTATTGTTGGCAAAGGCCGTCGCGCTGCCAAAATCCAGCTACCCGAACGGTTCGAACAGGCCATCGATCGTTGCGCGATGAAAATCGGCGCCAAGGGCGATGATGATTATTTGGCAGAATGGCGCAAATCGGCCCCTGTAAGCGTCGAGGGTGACGATCAAGATATCGCGAATGCAACAGCAGCACGGCTGATTGGCGAATATGACAAAGACAAGATCAAATCCCTGATTGACAATGACGGCTGGGAAACCCCCTAAGCCCCATGCACAGCTGGAGAAATATGATGGCTTCGATATTCAAACTTCCACAAAGAAATGCACCCGTTGCAACGGGCGATCTGACACCGTTTTTGCAGAATTTTTCTATTGAAGTCATGCCGCGCACCGCCGCCAAAATCGAAGATTTCCGCGCCATATTGCCCAGCGGAACCCGGGTGTATATTGCCCATATCGCAGGCACGCCAATTGCTGAAATGCTGGCCACCGCCAAGCGCATTTCCGATCAGGGGTTCGCGGTTATGCCACATTTTCCGGCGCGTATTATTGCCGATAAAAACACCCTCGAAAACTGGGTGCAGCAATACGCCGATATCGGCATCAGCCAAGCCCTGCTTTTGGCTGGCGGCCTGACCAACCCCGAGGGGGATTTCAACGATTCGATGCAGCTGCTTTCCACCGGCATTTTTGACAAATACGGGTTTAAGCGCCTGCATGTCGCTGGCCATCCCGAGGGTAACCGCGATATTGATCCATCGGGCGGTGACGCGGCAGTTATGGATGCCATTCGCTGGAAAAACGATTTTCAGAACCGGACCGATGCCAAAATGGCCATTGCCACCCAGTTTTGTTTTGAATCCAAACCTGTCATTGATTGGGCCAACCGGTTGCAAGCCGAGGGCATCACCCTGCCCATTCATATCGGCATTGCCGGCCCTGCCAAGTTACAAACCATGATCAAATTTGCCATGGCCTGCGGCGTTGGGCCATCTTTACGGGTGCTCACCCGCCGTGCCAAAGACCTGACCAAACTGGTGATGCCTTTCTCGCCCGAAAGTATTTTGCAGGAATTGGCTGCCTATAAAACCGCTAACCCCGGGTTCAACATTGAATCCGTGCATTTCTTCCCGCTTGGTGGCATTACCAAAACCACCGAATTCATTACCGAACATACAGCCGCGGCCCCTGCCGCGGCCCGCGCTTAAGGACAAGCAAATGACCCGCACCATTGTTGAATCCGCCACCAAAACCGCCATTATCGGTTTTGACCAGCCTTTTTGCGTGATCGGCGAACGCATTAACCCCACAGGGCGCAAAAAACTGGCGGCTGAACTGGAGGCAGGCGATTTTTCCACCGTTGAATCGGACGCATTGGCGCAAGTAACCGCCGGTGCAACCATGCTGGATATCAATGCAGGTGTTGTTTACAATTCCAACCCCAACCCCAATGAAACCGAGCCGCCATTGATGCAAAAAATGATCATGATGGTGCAAGGGCTGGTTGACATTCCGCTGGTGATCGACAGCTCTGTTTCTGCGGCGCTTGAGGCCGGATTACAGGTTTGCCAAGGCCGACCATTGGTGAATTCCGTAACCGGCGAAGAAGACAAACTGGAATTGATCCTGCCCTTGATCAAAAAATACAATGTGCCGGTTGTGGCGATTTCCAATGACGATACCGGCATTTCAGAAGACCCCGAAGTGCGCTTTGCCGTTGCCAAAAAAATCGTGGAGCGCGCCGCTGATTTTGGCATTCCCGCCCATGATATCGTGGTTGACCCGCTGGTGATGCCCATCGGTGCCATGGCAACGGCCGGTTTGCAAGTCTTTGAACTGGTTCGCAAATTGCGCATGGAACTGGGGGTTAATACCACCTGCGGGGCCTCCAATGTCAGCTTTGGTCTGCCCAATCGCCACGCAGTCAACGCCGCGTTTTTACCTATGGCGATTGCATCGGGCATGACCAGCGCCATCATGAACCCGACCCATAGTATTGAAATGGACGCCATCCGCGCTGCCAATCTGTTAACTAATAACGACCCCCATGGTGGTGCCTGGATCAAAGCCAACCGCCCACCCGCCGCCGAGGGCGAAGCCCCGCGCCGCCGTCGCCGTCGGGGGTGAATTTGGCAAAACCTTGCTTATCCTCTATGCATTCTTAAATAGAACAGACACAACCAAGGGATCAACATGCCTGACAAACTATATTCGGCTCTGGGGGTCAAAAAAGATGCTTCGCAGGACGACATCAAGAAAGCGTATCGAAAGCTTGTCAAAAAATATCATCCGGACCTGAATCCGGGTGATAAATCCGCCGAGGAGCGCTTTAAGGCGGTTTCGGCGGCCTATGACATTATCGGGACACCCGAAACCCGTGGCCAATACGATCGCGGGGAAATAGATCAGGACGGGACCGAACAGGCCCGTCAACACTATTCTGGCCAACAGTATTATCGCCAATACGCCGATTCAAACAGCGCGCACCCCTATCACTCCGATGCCGGGTATCAAGATATGGGAGACCTTAACCACATGTTTTCAAACATGTTTCAGGAACGCCAGCAAAACACACAAAGGGGATTTTCCGGAACCGACCTGCGTTACCACATGACCATTTCTTTTCTGGAGGCAGCTTTGGGCTGTCAGAAACAGGTGCAGATGGCCGATGGTGCCAATTTAAAAGTTTCCATCCCCAAAGGAATCGAAACAGGTAAAACCATCCGCCTGAAGGGCAAAGGAAGCCCCGGCATGAATGGCGGCCCCGCCGGTGATGCGCTTATCCAGATAGAGGTTACCCCTCATGAAACCTTCAGGCGCAACGGGCTGGACATAGAGATTGACCTGCCGGTTACCCCCTACGAAGCCGCGCTGGGGGACCGGATAACCATTCCGACCCTGCACGGAAGGGTGACAATGAACCTGCCCAAAGGTTCTTTATCAGGGAAAATAATGCGCCTGAAGGCACGGGGCATTGAGGCGGAAAATGGCAACAAGGGTGATCAACTGGTGCGGGTAGTTGTGCAAATGCCGGAAAAGATCGATCCGGATGTGAGGGAGCTTCTTGAAAAGTGGAAGGCCGCGAACCCCTATGATCCGCGCGCAAATCTGAAAGGTACTGCCGATGTATAGCGAAACAGAAACTGTTGATCTTGTGCGTGGTTTGTCAAAAAAGCGCCTGAAAGTATGCATAGACCAAGGCTGGATCATTGCCTCTATCGGGGATTCCGGCCCTGCATATGCCGATATTGATCTGGCACGCCTGCACCTGATTTGCAGCCTTCAGGATGACTTGGGCGTTGACCAGGATCTGCTGGGCACAATGCTGTCATTGCTTGACCAAGTCTACGGGTTGCGCCACGAATTAAAAACCATTCTGCGCGCAATTGATAGCGAACCCGAAGATATTCAGGCCCGCTTGATATCAAAAATCAAGGCAAATACCTGAAACTTCGGCACCAGAATATTGAAACCCTGTAGCTTTATTCCGGTTTCGGCGTCTCCTGAAAACATCCACTAGAAACAGAATCAAACCGGAGTGTTCCCATGTCCAAAGACCCGTTGGTGATTTTTACCCCGTCTGGCAAACGCGGTAATTTT
Source organism: Paracoccaceae bacterium (assembly GCA_026982575.1). GTDB lineage: Bacteria > Pseudomonadota > Alphaproteobacteria > Rhodobacterales > Rhodobacteraceae > UBA3077. Next base: position 4,193 of record JALSGU010000278.1, read on the forward strand.
GCCGCTGGCACGCCGGTGCTAACCGCCGCGCGGCAACTGGGCGTTGATCTTGATTCGGTCTGTGGCGGGCGCGGGATTTGTTCCAAATGCCAGATCACCCCCGGCTTTGGCGAATTTCCCAAACACGGGCTGACCGTGGCAAAAGACGCGCTGTCGGGTTGGAATGCTGTTGAAGAACGTTATGACAGCATTCGCGGGTTGAAAAAGGGCCGCCGTCTGGGCTGTCAGGCATTGATTCAAAAAGATATAATCATTGATGTGCCAGCGGAATCGCAGGTCCATAAACAGGTTATCCGCAAACGCGCCGAGGCCCGCGACATTACCATAAACCCCGCCACAAGGCTGTTTTATGTCGAGGTCGAACAGCCCGATATGCACGAGCCATCCGGCGATCTGGAACGCTTGAAAGCTGCGCTAGCCGATCAATGGCAGCTAAGCAATCTGGTTAGCAACACAGCCATTTTGCAACAGATTCAGCCGGCCTTGCGAAAAGGCAAATGGGCGGTTACCTGCGCCATTCATGAACCCACCAACAAAATACTGCATGTCTGGCCGGGATATTTTGAAGGCCCGCTTTACGGGTTGGCCATTGATCTTGGCTCTACCACCATTGCTGCGCATCTATGTGATATTTACAGCGGCGAAGTATTGGCATCTTCGGGCCTGATGAACCCGCAAATCCGGTTTGGCGAAGACCTGATGAGCCGCGTTTCCTATGTGATGATGAACCCCGGCGGCGATGTCGAAATGACCCAAGCCGTGCGCGAGGCGATTAACACATTAATTCAGCAAATCGCAGATGAGGCAGAAATCGACCCGCAGCATATTTTTGAGGCGGTTCTGGTCGCCAATCCGGTCATGCACCACCTGTTTCTGGGCATTGATCCGGTTGAACTGGGCCAAGCCCCCTTTGCCTTGGCCACGGCGGATAGCCTGACCATTCCGGCGGTAGATCTTGCAATCAACATGCATCCGCAAGCGCATTTTTATATTTTGCCCTGCATTGCCGGCCATGTCGGGGCTGATGCGGCGGCGGTGGCTTTGTCTGAAGAACCCGATAAATCCGATGATCTGGTTTTGATTGTTGATGTGGGCACCAATGCTGAAATTTTGCTGGGCAACCGCGAACGGGTTCTGGCCTGTTCTTCGCCCACCGGCCCTGCATTTGAGGGCGCGCAAATCTCCAGCGGCCAGCGCGCCGCGCCCGGTGCGATTGAAAAATTGCGGATTGATCCGATAACCAAAGAACCGCGTTATCGGGTGATTGGCAGCGAATTGTGGTCAGATGAAAAAGGTTTTGACACTGCCATCCTGTCCTCGGGCATTACCGGCATTTGTGGCTCCGGCATTATCGAGGCCGTGGCAGAAATGCGCATGGCGGGGCTGCTGGATGCCAGCGGGCTTATTGGTTCGGCCGCGCAAACCGGAACCGAGCGTTGCATTGTTGACGGGCGCACCAATTCTTATGTGATCTTTGACGGCACGGCCAATGGCGGCCCGCTAATCACGGTGACCAATGGTGATATCCGCGCCATTCAGCTGGCCAAAGCCGCGCTTTATGCAGGGGCGCGATTGCTGATGGACAAATTCGGTGTCGACACGGTTGACCGTGTGGTGCTGGCGGGCGCGTTCGGGGCGCATATTTCACCGCTGCATGCCATGGTGCTGGGTATGATCCCCGATTGTCCGCTTGAAAAAGTGACCTCGGCTGGCAATGCGGCGGGAACGGGCGCGCGCATTGCGTTGTTAAACCTGAAGGCACGCGCAGAAATTGAACAGACCGTGCGCAACATTGAAAAAATCGAAACGGCGGTGGAACCCAAATTCCAGCAACATTTTGTCGAGGCATCCAGCATCCCCCATGCAACCGCGCCGTTTCCATTGTTAAAAACCATCGCCTCCCTGCCCGATGTTTCGTTTAACACCAATTCAGGCGATACAGGCCGCAGGCGTCGGCGGCGCTAAAGCGCCCCGACGCCCATTATGATAACGCCGATCGCAACAATTATGCTGGCAACCAGCCGCAGCCGCCATGGGCGTTCGCCCAGCAACATAACGCCAATCAGCGCAGCAATTACAACCGAGGTTTCCCGCAAGGTTGAAACCATTGCCAGCGGTGCCAGTGATTTCACATAGATCACCAAGCCATACGCCAATGCCGAAACCAAACCGCCCGTCAGGCCCAGTATCCACGTTCGGCGCGACAAAGCAAAACTGCGCCTGCCCATGCGGCCAAAAATAAACACTGCGGCCAGCCCCTCAAAGATAAACAGCCAGCCAATATATGCCGTGGCGCTGCCCGCAAGGCGCACACCCAGCCCGTCTACCAGCGAGTAGCTGGCGATCATCACGCCAGTGCCCATTGCCGCCAAAACCGCAATGCCCGAGACTTTGCCACCAAACAAATTACCCGAAAGCAAAAATATACCGCCCGAGGCTGTCAGAACCCCGACCCACGCCATTACCGGCAAGGTTTCTCCGGCAAAAATCTGTGCGCCCAATGCCACCAGAACCGGCGACATGCCCCGCGCGATGGGGTAAACTTGGCTAAGATCGCCCAGCCGATAGGATTGATATAACAGGTAATAATAGCCAAAATGAATAAGCGTTGACGCGGCGATAAACCCCCAGCTGGCCAAATCCGGTATCGGGCTAACCACCGCTAGCATGATGCCAAAAGCAACATGTCCAACATTCAACAACCCCAAAACCGCCAAACGGTCCGGGGCTGATTTGATCAGCGCATTCCAAGTGGCATGCAGCAACGCAGCAAATAATACGATTAAAACGGCAGAAAGGCTCATGTGATGCTTTTCGAAGGGGTTTTCCCGCCATAAGCGGCCAAAAAACCATACATAGCCATTTTCAAAGAGCAATGGCAAAAGCCTTAGGCCTTGCGGGCCATGCGATCCATGACTTTGAAAATCACTGGCTTAAAAACACTGTGAAACCGGCCCAGCAAGCGCATTTCCAGACCAATCGGAATTTCAAAACGGTTTTTGTCAATGCCGCGCAACAGTTTAACCGCAACATCATTGGCAGAAAAAGTTTTGGCTGCGGTGGTGATGGCCCGTGTTTCCAAACTTAGGCTGGCAAGTTCATCAACCAGCATTTGGGTATCAGTGTTGGGCGGATAAGCAATGCTTACAGAAATCCCTTTGGGTTTCAGTTCTCCGCGCATGGATTCAGCAAACCCGCGCAAGGCAAATTTAGACGCGCAATAGGCCGAATGGCCTTGAATGCCCACATAAGCCGCGCCCGAACCCATAAAAACCAGCCTGCTTCCGGGCTGCATGGTTTTTACCGCTTCACGGGTGATTTCAACAGCTGCAAAAAAATTGACCTCCATCTGGTTACGGAAACTTTGCAGGTCAATCGTCGAAATCAAACCCGGCTCGGTTATGCCCGCATTCAGCACCACAATATCCGGCGGGCCGTTGGCATTTATAGCTGCCAGAAACCCACGCGCCGGCGCATTGGTCATATCACAGGCAAAATGCTGCCCCACAGGTCCCGCATTTCGCGACAGGTTGGAAACAACCGCGCCCTGCCCCTGCAAAAGCTGCGCAAGACACAGGCCAATGCCTTTTGAGGCTCCGGTAATAATCACATGCTGGGTTTTCATGCTGACACCCTGTGCCAAGCGTGCTTAACAACAGGTTAACGTGCCGCAGATCTATCTCTGTACAAATACTTTATTGCGTCGAGACAATCAAAGCCCGGAGAGATTGCATCGGTACGGAAAATATATAATTTTTATTATTTTATGTTTCCATATTCTACTTGGGAATGTTTACCTATACCAACAGTCTACACAAACAAATGATCGGTTTTTAGATTACTTCTATTACAACCATTAGGCGGGGAATTGCCACTTAACTCACCTACTCTTGTATAAATGCAAAATTTGGAATATATTTGATTTCAGTAATGGAGAATAATTATGGCCGATACCGACATTGTCATCACCGAAATCATGTACGATCCGGACAACTCCTTGCCGGATAACAACTATGAATGGGTTGAAATTGTAAACACCGGCACCGGGCCTGTATCCCTGAATGGCTGGACTTTGGATGACAGCAATACCGCAACCGGCGGGGTTGGCACCTTTCCAGATGTCACCCTTGCTGCGGGCGAGGTTGCGATATTTTACAATGACAACATTACCGAAGCAGAATTTATTGCGGCATTCAGCCCGGCCCCCGGTACGGTTCTTATTCCCGTGGCCGGATGGCGGCCATTGAATAATAGCGGCGGCGATACGGTTAACCTGTATAATGATCTTGGCACCAACATAGAATCCGTTGCCTATACTGATGATGCCAGCCCCGGCCAATCCCTGAACTATACCGATGTCGGGGTTTATGAGGGCGCAGGCGTGCCTGATCCGGGCATTTATTGCTTTACCAAAGGCACTGAAATCAGAACCGGAACAGGAAAGTCAAAAATTGAAACCCTGAGGGTGGGGGATTTGGTCTGCACACAAGAACACGGCAATCAACCGATCCGCTGGATTGGAAAACGGGTTGTTTCCGCAAAGGAAATGCAAGCAAAGCCGGAATTCCGACCGGTTCTGGTCAAAAAATCCGCGTTCGGATTTGAATCTCCATCCAAAGATACCCGTCTGTCGCAACAGCACCGGGTTTGCCTGAATGATTGGCGTGCCGAAATTCTTTTTGGCCAGCCATCGGTTTTATGCGCGGCCATTGATCTTGTGAATGACCACAGCATTCTTGTTGATCACAAAGCAGAACCGGTTGAATATTATCATATTTTATTTGACCAGCACGAGATCCTGTTCGGGGATGATCTACCGAGCGAAAGCTTCCACCCCGTTGCTGACGGGCTAAACGCGCTTGGCGAAAAAACCCGTCAGGAACTGATGGCGCTGTTTCCACATCTGGCTTTTTATCCCGAAATTCCGGTTGCTTTGCCACAGTTGAATATTCTGGAAACCGAACTTTTACTGGCTGACGCTATCCCCCCAGCAGCAGGTTCGGCAAGAACATCACAATAGCAGGAAAAGCAATCAAACCGGCAATGGTCAGCGCATCGGCCACGAAAAAGGGCGCGACCCCGCGAAAAACATCCTGAACCGAAATATCCTGTCGCACACCGGCCACCACAAAACAGTTTAACCCAATGGGCGGGGTAATCAGGGCCAGTTCTGCCATTTTAACCACAATAATACCAAACCAGATACCGACTGTCGCCCCCGAAAGCCCAAAAGCACTGTCAATCGCCGCCACATCCGGCCCGCCATTCAGCGCGATAATCGCAGGATAAGTTACTGGTAATGTCAAAAGCAGCATGCCGATTGCGTCCATGAACATGCCCAGAATGGCATAGGCCAGCAAAATATAAATCAGCGTCAGCATCGGCGATTGATCAAGTGTGGTGATCCAGTCGGCAAACACACCGGGCAGATCGGCAAAACCAAGAAAACGCACAAAGATCAGCACGCCCCAGATGATGGTGAAAATCATCACTGTCAGCTTGGCGGTTTCCAGCAATGCCGATTTAAGCTGTTTCCAGCGCATGCCGCGATAAAGCGCCATCAGGAATACCACAAAAGCACCCAAGGCCCCGCCCTCGGTCGGGGTGCCCCATGCATCGCCGCCAAATGGATTGTAGATAAAGAAAATAATGATCGCGACCACAAAGAAAATCGGGAATGCGCCCGGCAAGGCCTGAAACCGTTCTTTCCATGTAAATCCGGTTACCGGTGGGCCGAAGTTTTTGTAAACCAGCGCCAGCGTAACCACCAGCCCCCCGTAAATAAGCGCTGAAAAAGCCCCCGGTAGGAAACCGGCCAACAATAGCGCGCCCACATCTTGTTCAACGATAATCGCATAAATCACCAGAATGGCCGATGGCGGAATAAGCGAGGCCAACGTGCCCGCCGCCGCGACAACCCCTGCCGCGAAACGTTTATCGTATCCTTCAGCCAGCATTTCGGGAATCGCAATACGGGCAAATACAGCTGACGTGGCCACAGATGCACCGGATACAGCCGCAAAGCCAGCGGTGGCAAACACCGTTGATACCGCCAAGCCCCCCGGTAGCCAGCCAACCCAGCGTTTTGCGGCCTCGAACAAGGCTTTGGTAAGGCCGGCATAATAGGCCAGATACCCAATCAGAATAAAGGTCGGGATCAGCGATAATGCCTGCGAGGCAATTTTTGAATGGGGTACCTGCCCTGCGGTTTTCACCGCCACGGTTAACGCCCAAGTAAATTCTGTAGGGTCATAACCCTTTTTGGCCCAGAATATCCAGACCAGCCCCAATACACCGGCCAGCGCAGCAGCAAAGGCCACCCGCATACCTACGACGACAAAAAACAACATAATGCCTGTTACGATCAGGCCAATATCTATGGAATCCATTTAGCGGTCCCCCTCGTCAAAACCTGAAACAGTTGCGGCCTCGGCCGCCGCGGCATCGGCCGCTGATTCAATCAATGGCACCGCAATCGGGCTGGCTGTGCCGGTAAGTATTGCGCGCCCATACGCCCAAAGCTGAAGCAACAACCGCAAGCACAGCACCGAAAATGCCACTGGAATGATCAATTTCATCGGCCAGAGCGGCAATTCGATATCGAGACTTGAATCGCGGCTCCAGTTTGGTGCGTTAAAATCAAAGGCGCGCAAAAAATGCGAATATGTGCCCCAGACCAGCAGTGCCATTAGCATAAACATCACAAGAGTAGTAAGGAATTCGGCGGACCATAACAGCCGCCCGCGCAAGCGCCCGATCAAGATATCCATGCGAATATGCCCACCCAGACGTTGCGTATAGGATATGCCGACAAAAGCAATCAACGGCATGGCTTGTTCGATCCAGTCCACATAACCGGACAAGGGTTGATTGGCGATATGCCGCCCGCCCACAGAAACCACGGCCAGTATCATCAGCGAAAACACCGCGATGCCGCTGATCAGCGCAAACAGGGTTTCCAGCTTGAAAAGTTTGCGGTCTATCCAGCTTAACCAGCTGTCATCCTCAAGAATGTTTGAATTTACGGCCATTGCTCACCCCCCCGCCATATAAAAACCCGCCCCGACCAAGCCGGAGCGGGCAATTGGTTTTAACCGGCCTAGTTGGCTGCCAGTGTGGAAATCACAAGATCATACAACTCCTGAGCCGGAAGGCCGCGACCGTTCATATCCTCGATCCATGCCGCTGCTGCCGGGCCTGCAACCGCTTCGCGGAAAGCTGCCAGTTCTTCGTCGGAATAGGTGATCAGCTCAATACCTTTTTCCTCAAGCAGAGGTCCCCACGCGGCCATGGTCTGGTTGTTGTAATAATCAACATAATGTTCCAGCGATTCGTCAACCGAGCCAAGCAGAATTTCACGATTTTCATCGCTCAGGTCGGCCAGCGCATCGGAATTCACCACCACAGGGCAATTTACCGTGCCGGGGTTAAGGTTTGTTGTCCACCATGTGGCATTTTCAACGGTGCCAAAAGACACATGCGCGTGCGGCGCAAATGCCACGGCTTTTACAACACCGCTATCCATCGCCTGACGCACCTCGGTTGCTGACATAGATGTCGGAACCGCACCAACAGCAGCCATCGCACGACCGATACCGCCAGTTGCGCGAACCGTCATACCTTCAAAATCGGCCAATGTGCTTGGCGCATCTCCGGAACCGACAATGTTGTATTGCGGCAGTGGCGAAGGCATCAGCAAGGTTGCATTCCAGCGCCCCAGATCGGCCTGAACTGCCGGATTTGCATAGATTGCTTGCGAAATCGCAATTTCCTGTTCCAACGTTGTCACGCCAAGAAACGGCAATTCAAGAACGGTGATCGACGGATTTTTATCCGCGTGATAACCGGCACAGAACTGCGCCATTTCAAACGCGCCGATGGAGATACCGTCAAGGTTCTCTTTGTTCTTTGACAGGCCGCCATAAGAAATATTCAGGGTAAAGTCGCCACCGGAACGCTCTTCTACCAGCTCAGCCAGACGCTCAACATGTTCGGTGAATGCGCGGCGTTTGCCCCAGACCGATACGTTCCATTCCACGGCCATGGCCTCAACGCCAAAGCTGCCGATAATCGCAGCCAGCGCTGTAGTTTTAAGGATACTTAGTTTCATTGTTTTCCTCCCAGAATATCGAAACACGGTTTTTATTGCGCGCAGGTTAACCGCAGTTGCGCCAATTGGGAACATGCTTTGTGAAAAAAATCCGGCCGCAAGAATATTTCTTAAACCACCGCGCAGGCTTTGGGATGTTACCCAAGGATCAATAAATTTCCTTAATCCCAGGTCTTTTCCAAAACCCGCAACCAATTGCCATTACACAGCTTTTCCATCAGCGCTGCGTCCACACCGTGGGCGTGCATCGCATCGCGCAGCACACCCAAACCGCTGGCATCCTTGATTCCCGCCGGCACCATCGCCCCGTCAAAATCAGACCCGAACCCGACACGGTCTTCGCCCAGATGTTCAATCAGATGATCCAGATGCCGCATCATTACATCCAGCGACATATCGGCCTGCATCCGGCCATCATCGCGCAGAAACGACACCGCAAAATTGACCCCCACCATACCGTCACTGTCTTTGATGGCCATTAGCTGATCATCGGTAAGGTTGCGCGAACTGGCGCATAATGCATGCACATTGGAATGGGTCGCCACCAGCGGCGCGTTGCTGATTTTTGCCACATCCCAAAACCCGGCAGCGTTCAGATGCGACAGATCCAGCATAATATTCAAATCATTACATTCGCGCACTAGCGCCTTGCCCGCATCCGTTAGCCCCGGCCCTGTATCGGGTGATTTCGGAAAGGAAAACGGCACGCCATAACCAAAATCATTATGGCGGCTCCAGACCAACCCCAATGATCGTAACCCCGCCCCGTGCAACACATGCAGGCTGTCAAAGCCGGTATCAATCGCCTCGGCCCCCTCCATATGCAATATCGCCGCCATTTTGCCACTGTTCAGGCAGGCGCGGATTTCTGCAACATCTGTGCAAATCTCAAGCGCCCCCGCGCGCTGTAACCGCAACAATATCGCCGCCTGCGCAAGGCTGGCCTGCAATGCCTCGGGCTGTGGAATGTTGGGTGGCACGTCGATGTCATAGCTGTCGGCGCGCATCGCCTCGAACAAGGGCGCTTCTTCCATATCCGAGGGCACCCAGATGGCAAAAAACCCGCCGCCAAACCCGCCGAGACGGGCTTTGGGCAGATCAATATGCCGGGTATTGCCGTTGA
>JALSGU010000279.1 GCA_026982575.1 Paracoccaceae bacterium
TGATCTTTATATCACCGGCACCCGAATGCCCTGTAATTTATGGTATTTTGCCAAGTTGTATTGGCTGCAATGTTTGCACCCTGCCCCTTGACTGCGACAGAATCGCCCAGTATGGGTGAATAACCAAACATGGTGGAGAACGTGCAATGCGAATAATCCGGATAAATACCCACGCCCTTTAGGCCACCGGATTCGGGGCCAATTGGCCCGCTGCGCATTAAAATTTTTTCTTTGTAAAAAGACCTCCCCATGTTCAAAAAATTTGAAAACCTGATCAATCCCTTTGCCGATTTTGATGAAAAAACCCCGCCCAAAGGGTTGTGGGATTATATCAAAACCCAGCTTTACCCGTTTCGTAAATGGCTGCCGGTCATGGCCTTTCTGGGCGTGCTGACCGCGCTGATGGAAAGCGGCCTGATCTTTTATTCGGGCCGCATCATTGATATGATGAACGCCGCCGGTGTTGAAAATATGTGGGCCATGCACGGCATGGAATTGCTGATCGCGGCGCTGTTTGTACTGTTTTTACGGCCTCTGGTTATCACATCGAACCATCTGTTTCTGGAACAGACCCTTGCGGGAAATATGCAAGAACAAGCACGCTGGCAGGCCCATAAACACCTTTTGGGGCAATCCTCGGAATTCTTTCAAAACGATTTTGCCGGGCGGCTGGCCAATCGCGTGATGCAAATGGGGCCATCGGTCGAGGACAGCACCTATATGGCGCTGGAGGGCATCTGGTATGCGGCCACTTATGTGTTGGGGGCCATTCTGGTGCTGGCTACCATTGATATCCGGCTGGCTTTGCCGATGATGGTCTGGCTGGTGGTTTATATTATATTTGTCAAACGTATCGCGACAAAGGTTGCCCGTGCTTCGGAAAAAATGTCCGAAACCAAATCGCTGGTTACAGGCCGGATTGTCGATGCCTATGCCAACATTGAAACCGTAAAACTGTTTGCCCATGGCAAGCGCGAGGAACAATACGCCCTGTCGGCCATGAAGCGCCATCGCCTGCGGTTTTTACGGTTTTTGCGGCTGATGACACGGCTGACCTTCAGCCTTGCCAGCCTGAACGGGCTGTTGATGGTCGGGGTGATTGGCCCCGCGATCTGGCTTTGGTCAAACGGCACGGTTTCAGTCGGAGAGGTCGCGGCAGCGGCGGCCCTGACCATTCGTCTGAACGGCATGACCGGCTGGATCATGTGGGTAACCGTGCGGATGTTTGAACATGCGGGCGTGATGCGCGAAGGCTTGCAATCCATCGCAGTGCCCCATTCGGTCACCGATGCTGCGGGCGCGCCGGAATTGCAATTAACCGCTGGTGAAATCGAATTGCGCGATCTGTCACATCATTATGGCAAAGGTGTTGGCGGGCTTGACCATATTAACCTGACCTTCAAGCCCGGCGAAAAAGTCGGGCTGGTGGGGCGGTCTGGTTCCGGCAAATCCAGCCTTGTAAACCTGTTGCTGCGGTTTCGCGATGC
>JALSGU010000280.1 GCA_026982575.1 Paracoccaceae bacterium
CATCTTTTCAGGGTCAGGACTTGTATAAAATTAAAGGCAATCAGGAGCGCAGGAAACCCTTTGTTTGAAATCAAACTGTTAGAACATTTTTAGAAAGCTTCAAAGCTTCATGAAGAATTTTCCGGTCGCCAATATGGTTTGCTAAAATCAACACCAAACGGGCGCTAATCACTTCACATTCTATATCTGTGTGCTTGTCATATATTGCTATGAGTTCGGCGTAAAACGTATCGGCATCATCAATATTCGGTTTGGTATTGAGCATATCCTACGAAGCCTCCTGATTTTGATCCATGAACCTGTTAATTACCTGTTGTATAGCATGCGGATCATATTCCCCCCAGCGCGCAGCCACATGCCCGTCGGGGCGCAGAAGATAAACGGCTTTATTCGCTTCGCCCAGATATGTTTCGGAGACAGATGGCTCCTCCACATGAATTTGTGTTATTTCCACCATCATGCCCGATACACCCAACAGCTCGGGCGTATCAATGCCAAAAGCCAGAATATGGAAATTGTGGCTGCTAATATCAGACAACCAGCCATTGCTCAAAGGCAAATCGATCATCGGGGCGCCGGGCCGTAAACCCTTTGGCAAGCCCTTCTTGTCAGGCCCGTTCAAGCTAGACTGATCATAGGTACAAGGCTCTGACTGGCGGCCTGAATTCACCATCTGCTTGGCAAACACACATTGGCGTGACAGGCCAAGCACGGCCTCTCGGTAAGAACCTGATATTTTGGATTTTGGAATAATAAAATCGGCAGAACGGACCGAGCTTTCAAAGTTTTCTCTGGCCGCCTGGCCTCGCTCCTCGTTATAGGTGTCTATCAAGCATTCCTGCGCAGTTCCGGTAATGACCAAGTGTAATTTCCATATCAGATTGTCGATATCCTGAAACCCAGAGTTAGCCCCGCGCGCACCAAATGGTGGCACCTGATGCGCGGAATCTCCAACAAAAATAACTCTGTTATGTTTGAAACTGCCTAGATGGCGGCACTGATAGGTATAAACCGATGCAGAATCTACTATAAAATCAACGTCTTCCCCCAAAAGGTGCCGGATGTTTTTCTCTATGCGTTCTGGCCGGGCCTCTTCGATTTTATCTGTATCAAAGCCGAGCTGATATTCAATACGCAGCCCGTTATCCTTTTGTTTGAGCAAAATAGCGGAGCGCCCCTGATTAAAGGGCGGATCAAACCAGAACCATCTTTCGTCGGGGTATTCCTCTGTGGTGGAAATATCGCAAATCAGAAAATGGTCGAAAAATGTTCGCCCGTAAAACCCCAGATTAAGCATTTTGCGGATATCTGAATCTGAACCATCTGCAGCAATCAACCAGTCAGCCTTTAGCGCATATGTCCCGTCCGGAGTTTCAATTTCAATCTCGGAATGGGTGTTGGCCATTGTTATTTCAATAACTTTATTCCCCCCGCGAATCTGGATATCTTTCCCTTGTTTTTGCAGCCCCGCAAGTCGGTCAAA
>JALSGU010000281.1 GCA_026982575.1 Paracoccaceae bacterium
CAATATTGCAAACCAGCCTGCCCGCCAGCGCCGCTGCGGGGTTTGGCACCGAAGTGGCTGATCGGGTTATGTCCATTATTGAAAAACTGCCCGAAGCAAAAATCAATGTCTATGTGCCCGAAGGCGCAGTTGCATCCATCCAGAAAATGCTGTCCCCCGCCAAGGCCAATATCCAAGTGCATTCCGACCCGGATCTAGGCCTGCTTTCGGCGCGGGTTGATTGGGGCAGCGGGTTTGAACAGTTGGATATCGACGCGGTAATTCAATCGATCCAAACCGCAATACATACGTTTTTCACACCTATCGAAGCATTGAAATCAGGGGGCAACCATGCCTGAACAAGACCTAGAAAACCAACCGGAACCAAACGGTGCGCTTCAGGATAACGCCTTTCTGGGTGTGCCGGTCGAGGTGACCATTTCAGTTGGCAAAGCCAGACCCATGATCGCTGATCTGCTAAAGCTGGGGCGCGGGTCTGTTTTGCCGCTGACCAGCCGCATTGATGATCCGGTCGAAATTTATATCGGTGAAAAGCTGATCGCCAAAGGCGAGCTGCAAGAAATGGAAAACAGCGATAAACTGGGCGTTCGCCTAACCGAAGTGGTTGATTTACGCGATGGTTTCTAAAGCCGGTCTCGCCTGCCTTTTTATTCTGGCGCTATCATCCCCCGCACTGGCCCAAAGCCTGGAGGTTAACCTGGGCGATGGCGGGTTGTCGCTGCAATCGGTGCAGCTTTTCCTGATTTTAACCTTGCTAAGCCTTGCGCCCGGCATTGCCATGATGGTGACCTGTTTCCCGTTTATGGTGATTGTTCTGTCCATCATGCGGCAAGCCATCGGCGTGCAGCAAGCCCCGCCAAACATGATGATTGTCAGCCTTGCATTGTTTTTAACATGGTTTGTTATGGCGCCTGTGTTTAATCTGGCCTGGGCCGAAGGCGTGGTGCCTTATCTGGAAGATTCCATTGATATGCAAACCGCGATTAACCGCACGCTTGCGCCTTTTCGGGTATTTATGGAGGGGCGGGTTCAGGTTGAAACCGTTGATCTGATGCTACAGTCCGCCAAGCAAACCGTTGCTTTGGATGGCGAGCTTCCCCTTAGCGTGCTGGTGCCATCCTTTTTGCTAAGCGAAATCCAGCGCGGATTTGAAATTGGCTTTTTGATCTTTCTGCCGTTTCTGGTGATCGATCTGGTGATTGCCGCCGTGTTAATGTCGATGGGCATGATGATGGTGCCACCCGCGATTGTGGCGCTGCCTTTCAAGTTGGCATTTTTTGTCATTGCCGATGGCTGGTCGCTGATCGCCGGTGCTTTGGTTAGCAGCTATTCCTGATCGGGATCCTGAGAAGCCATGGTAATCCCCCCTAAAATTAGTGGTGTTCACAAGTAGAATTTTCTCGGCATAATAATCTGAGGAGATTTTGATGAAGAAGGCACGATACAGCGACACACAGATCATGGGTATTTTGAAGCAGGCCG
>JALSGU010000282.1 GCA_026982575.1 Paracoccaceae bacterium
TGGCGCATATAAATCCCTGTTTCTGGTTGGGCCGCACAAAGCACGGTTTTGGCAGGTTTTTCAACAAAGCGCTGAATACCGCGATGGCCAGCCAGATCCGATTGACCGTTGGTCTGCACGGGTTTTGAATGGCATCGCCATCGGGTTCGGGGCTAAGGCTGTGTTTCCTTTTGGCGGGCCGCCTTATCATCCGTTTATTTCTTAGGCGCTGCAATCGGGTGAGTGTTTTCAGTCTCCGGTGCAAATTCTGGTCCATCGCGATGCAGGGCTTTTTGTTTCTTTTCGTGGCGCATTGGGGTTTTCCGAGCAGCTGGGCTTACCGTTAATGGCCCAATCGCCCTGTGATACTTGCGCAGAGAAACCTTGCCTATCCGCCTGCCCCGCCGATGCGCTGGTAAAAAACCATTATGATGTTGCCGCCTGTCATGTTTTTCTGGATAGTGAACCAGGGCAAAGCTGCACGGCGCGCGGTTGCGCGGTGCGCCGTGCCTGTCCGGTTGGGCAATCTGATCGGGTTGAGGCGCAATCCGCGTTTCATATGTCATATTTTCACCGAAAGGCCCCTACATGAAACGTCTGATCCTTATTCGCCACGCAAAATCAAGCTGGTCCAGCGGGGCCAGTGCGGATAAAAGCCGGCCTTTGAATGATCGGGGCCGTGCAGCCGCCACCAAAGTCGGGGCGTGGTTGAACAAGCAAGGGTATGTGCCGGATCAGGTGATTTCATCAAGCGCGACACGCTGCGCCCAGACATGGGATGGCATTTCGGAAATTCTGGGCAAAGATGCCGATATGCGGTTTGAAGATGCGCTGTATCTGGCCAGCGCCAACACCATGTTGACGCAATTACAAGCCGCTGAGGGCGCCGTGGTTATGATGCTGGGCCATATGCCGGGCATCGGCGATTTTGCCCGCGATCTGCGCCGTGACCCGCCCCCTGCCCATGAGGCGTTTCAGAAATACCCGACCGGCGCGGTCACTGTGCTGGATTTCAAGGTCGATAACTGGGCGGATGTTATGATGGGCACCGGAAAATTTATTGATTATATCGCACCACGAGAATTGTAAGCGTAAGGGTTTGAGCGCGTAACGCAAGATTATCAGGATGCCATAAAAAAAGGCCGGAGATCAATCTCCGGCCTTTTTTATGATTTGAGGTTTTGTTAGTGACCCAAGATCTGGCTCAAGAACAATTGGGTGCGTTCGGATTTTGGATTGTTAAAGAACTCTTCGGGCTCATTCTGTTCAACAATCTGGCCTTGGTCCATAAAGATCACGCGGTTGGCAACCTTGCGGGCAAAGCCCATTTCGTGGGTTACCACGATCATGGTCATGCCTTCTTCGGCCAGTTCCACCATGGTGTCGAGAACTTCGGCGATCATTTCAGGGTCAAGCGCCGAGGTTGGTTCGTCAAACAACATGATGCGGGGTTTCATGCACAAAGACCGCGCAATCGCCACACGCTGTTGCTGACCGCCCGAAAGCTGGCCGGGGTATTTCAGCGCCTGTTCCGGAATTTTCACTTTTTCAAGGAAATGCATGGCAATTTCCTCGGCTTCTTTCTTGGGGGTTTTACGCACCCAGATCGGGGCCAAAGTGCAGTTTTCCAGAATGGTCAGGTGCGGGAACAGGTTGAAGTGCTGAAAACACATCCCCACCTCGGAACGGATTTTATCAATGTTTTTCAGATCCGAGGTAAGCTCGGTTCCATCAACAACAATTTTGCCGCGCTGGTGGACCTCAAGCCGGTTAATGCAGCGGATCAGTGTGGATTTACCGGAACCCGAAGGCCCGCAAACCACGATGCGTTCGCCGCGGTTTACCGTGATGTTGATGTCTTTCAACACATGGAAATCACCATACCATTTGTTCATATCGGTGATCTGGATCGCAACCTCGTCGGACACTTCCATGGCTACTTTTTTAATTGCTTCTGACATTTTGTGGCTCCTTTAGTGGCCGGTCTTAAGCTTGCGCTCAAGATACATGGAATAACGTGACATCGCGAATGTGAAAATCCAGAACATCAAGGCGAGGAAGATATACAGCTCCCACAGGATGCCCTTCCATTCTGCTGTGCCGCGAATGGCATTGATAAGGCCAACCGGATCAAGCAGGCCAATGATCGACACCAGTGTCGTGTCTTTGAACAAGCCGATAAAGTTGGACACAATACCCGGGATGGAGATTTTCAACGCTTGCGGCATGATGATCAGCCGCATTGATTTCCAATAATCAAGGCCCAGCGCATCGGCAGCCTCGTATTGGCCGGTTGGCAATGCTGCGAGACCACCCCTGACCACTTCGGCCAAATAAGCGGCCGAAAACAGCGTCACCACGATAACCACCCGCAACAGAAGGTCAAAACTGGTGCCGGGGGGCAAGAAATAGTTCAGCAAAATCGATGCCACAAATAACAGGGTAATCAAAGGCACGCCGCGGATGAATTCGATAAAGCCAACGCATAACACTTTGACGATGAACATATCCGACTGACGGCCTAGCGCCAGAATAACGCCAATCGGGAATGACAAGGCGATGCCCGAAATTCCGATAATAACCGAAAGCGTCAAACCACCGATATTTCTGGATTGAACGACTTCCAGTTCTATCGGGATAACCCCGTTGACTATTACCGAAGCCGGAACCGCTGCGAACAGCCACCAAACCAGCGCCAATAACACACCGGTTGTAATGCCGACAATAGCGCCGGCAACCGGATTAAGAACCCGAATGGCGCCATAAGCAATAGCAAACCCCGCAAGGGCGGCAATTGGCCCCCAGATGGAATCGCCCCAGATCAACCAGAATGCAATAAATGGATACAGCAGCGAGAAATATATGGCCTTTCGCGGTATCTTGTTAAACAGCACCGGTGCAATGGCAGCAACCATCAGAAAAAACGACAGATTGATACGCCATTGCTCGTCTTTGGGGTAAAACCCGTACATCAACTGGTTGAAACGCTCGGGTATCACACCCCAACAAGCACCAGTGACATTCGGGTCATCAAAACAGGCGCGAACGCTGCCAAGACCCCATGAGGGCTGATAGCCCCATAGGATTATTTCTTTGGCCAGTATATAGATAATAACAATAGTGACCACTGAAGCAATCGAGTTGGCTATGCCTGAAAACATATTTGTCTTCAGCCATAGCAGTATCCCGGTTTCACCCAGCGGGGCTGGTTGTTCAGGAAGCATTTCGGTGCGAACAAAAGAATGATCGGTCATCTTAACGCTCCTTCAACTTAACAGAGTTGTTATACACATTCATCACCATCGAAATCGACAGGGATATCGACAGATAAATCAGCATCAACAGCATGATACATTCCATTTCGCGGCCGGTCTGGTTAAGGATCGTGCCCCCGAGCGTGCCGGTAATTTCGATATATCCCACCGCAGTCGCCAGTGACGAGTTTTTGGTAAGGTTCAGAAACTGTGAAATCAGCGGCGGAATGATAACCCGCAAAGCCTGTGGTAAAATGATAAGCTGCATGGTCCGGTTGGGCCGAAGGCCAAGCGCAAAGGCGGCTTCGGACTGGCCTTTGCTGATGGCCTGGATACCGGAACGCACCGCCTCGGCAATAAAGGCCGCGGTATATAGTGCCAGCGCCATGGTAATGGCAATGAACGGCGCCCGGATAAACAGACCGCCTTCGAAATTGAATTTCACAAATGCGGGATAATCCAGCTCAATCGGGCGACCCATGATGAAATAGATCAATACAGCCGGAACAACAAAGATACCGAGTTTGATCCAGAAATTCGGCAATATATCACCGGTCGCTTCCTGACGTTTCTTGGACCATGTTCCGAAAAACTTTATGGCAACCAGTGACAAAATAAATACAATCACCACAACCATCGAACCCTGAAGCCAGATCGGACTTGGCACATAGAACCCACGGTTGGTTAAGGCAACTGATTCATTAAACAGCATGGATGCAGTGGCGCTATCACCCTTGAAGGCACGCGGCACCGGAAAAATATCATTGATGATGGCAATGGCAAAAACGATCCAGAGCAAAATCGGAACATTGCGGAACATTTCGACGTATACAGTCATCAAACGGGCAACTACCCAGTTTTTTGACAGACGCGCAATGCCGACAATAACCCCGATGATTGTCGCGATAATACAACCGACAACCGCAACCATCAACGTGTTAAGCATACCCACGATTGCAGCGCGTAAATTACTGTCTTGTGATGAGAATTCGATCAGTTGGGGTGAAATTTCAAACCCGGCTGCGTCGTTCAGAAATCCGAAACCAAGGTCTTTGCCCAGATCGGAAAGGTTGTTCAACATATTGTTAACCAGCCAGACGCCACCCGCCATGAAACCAATTAGAACAATAACCTGAATGGTCAGCGAACGATACCGGGTATCGTAAATAAGCATGCTTAGCCGGAAAGTCGGGCCTGCATTTTGGTCAGCCATTGCCATGGCGTCCCCCTCCTGATGAATGTCCCGATCCTAGAGCGAAATGGTTTTTCCACGTCTGCCAATTGATCGAAATCTATTAAAAATAATTAGCAATATTGAAAGGGCGCGCCAATCGGCGCGCCCTAAAAGTTCTATCCGATTAACGGAATGGCGGGGAATACATCAGACCACCCTGGGTCCATTGTGCATTCAGACCACGAGCCAAGCCGATCGGAGTGCTTTCGCCGATGGTTGATTCGAAGATCTCGCCATAGTTACCGCCAGCGGAAATTGCGCGTGCGGCCCAGTCAGCGTCAAGACCAAGCATTTCACCCAGGTTACCTTCGGTGCCCATGAAACGGTTGATTTCAGGGTTGTTGGTGCCTGCTGCCAATGTTTCCAGATTAGCGGAGGTAATGCCCAGCTCTTCGGCTGCGATCAATGCATTCATGACCCAGCGAACAACATCAGCCCATTGATCGTCGCCGTGACGCACAAGTGGACCCAGAGGCTCTTTGGAAATGATTTCCGGCAGAATCACGTGATCGTCAGGATTTTCAAATGACGAACGTGCCGATGCCAAAGCAGAGCTGTCTGTGGTGTAAACATCACAAGCGCCGGCAATATAGGATGCCTGGGCTTCTGCAGTTGTGTCGATTGGCACTGGCTCGAACGACATACCGTTTGAACGGAAATAGTCAGCCAGATTCAGCTCGGTTGTTGTGCCGGTCTGAATACAAATGGTAGCGCCGTCCAGTTCCAAAGCAGACGAAACGCCCAGATCGGTTGGAACCATAAAGCCTTGGCCATCATAATAGTTGATGCCAACAAATGTCAGCGCCAAGTCAACATCGCGCGAGAAAGTCCATGTTGTTGTGCGAGACAACAAATCAACTTCGCCCGAAGTCAGCGACGAGAAACGCACTTTGGATGTCAAAGGCACAAATTCAACTGCGTCTTTGTCATTCAGAACTGCGGCGGCAATGGCGCGACATACAGCAACGTCGATGCCTTCCCAATAGCCATTGGCGTCAGGTGCCGAAAAGCCAACCTGGCCTGTGCCGGTGCCACATTTCAAAACACCAGCTGCCTGAACGTCTTGCAAAGTACCCGCCGATGCGAAACCGGCAGCCATGCCAGCAGCCGCAAGCGTGCTAATAAATAGTGATTTTTTCATTTTTTACTTCTCCCATTGGACCGGAGTATTCCCCCGGCGCCCCGCCAGAATTTGTCGGAGGCGAATTTTAGATGCGCCTACCCTTACGGGCAGCCGCGGCAATCTTGGACAATTCCGCCGCCAAACGTCAAGGCTTCATTCAGTTTTTTGGGGTTAAGTCTATAATCCTGACCTTAAAGCGGGCAATTATTAGAGGCACACCGCACCGATCGCAGAACAACGCCACAAAACGCTGCTTTCCTGACCATTTGGTCAGCTTTAGCCGAACCTCTCAACCAAAGTATCGAATCAGTTCAGCCTTCAGCAGGTGCTCGCTTGATCAAGATGTCAAAGCTGCAAAATAAGCCAGCAAGGCTGACCTAAGCAGCGCTGCGAAAGCCTCTTTCTTTGCTTGAATCAGAAATCGCAGGGGCATTACTTTTGCCCTGACTGCGACAGCTGCGATTCTTTTCACATTTATTTGTTATTTGGTTAACAGGCGCAGCGCCAGATCGGCGTTTTCGAAATCCTGCTGGCGGGATTTGGCCAAAAGTTGGGCTTCGTCATCGGTTCCCCATTGTTCAATCTGCCATGCATCATCAACCGTTGAAAGCTGCCAGCCGGTGGCCGCATCAATATGTTTGCGCGATACCGCCAGCGCAATGATTAACGACCCCGAGATTTTGACAAGATCGTAAAAGGCAGTCAGTTGAAACAGGTCAAACTGTTCGACACATCCGCGCAGTTTTTCAATGCTGCTTTGTGGCTGGTCAATCGCGATAATGCCTTGGGTTTTGTGTAATGGCGCCGCAAGGGCTTGTGCGGCCCAATCCAGCAACGGATCCCAGTTTTCGGCCTGTCTGGCAATCAGCTCAATGGGGCTTTCGGCACGATAACACAGCAAATCGGTCTCGCCGTATCCGGTCAGATTATCGACAATCCCGGCACATTCCGAACCGGCAGCGTCCAGCGCCGCTTCGGCCATACGGGTAAACGGCATCAGATGTTTATTGATTTTGCCATCGACAGCCGCCCATTCAAGCGCGATTTTTTCGGCAAACCCTTCGGTTGGCACGACCAGTGGATTTTTGAGCGCGGTTTTCAGGTCGCGCGCATCCAGAAACACGCCGAACCCGCCTGTGGTTTCTTCAACCCGCGCCGTATCCCAAAACCGTTTTGGTTCAAATGCCATGTTCAGCCCCAAAGCCGTTGCAGGGCTGTGTCCAGCTCTGAAAAATCATCAATGATAATATCTGCGCCCGCGGATTTAATGCGGTCAACCGGATGATATCCCCAGCTAACGCCAATGGTGGCAAACCCTGCGGCGACCCCCATTTCGATATCAAATTCGGTGTCGCCCACCATAATGGCGCGACCAACATCAACGCCGGTTTCGTTCAGTGCCGTATGCAACATGCTTGGGTGCGGTTTGCTGGGGTGGCCATCAGCGGTTTGCGAGGTCACAAAAAATTTGCGTAGATCATGGGCATCATATGCATGTTCCAGCCCGCGCATTGCCTTGCCGGTGGCAACCCCCATCAGGGTTTGATCCTGCTGGTGCAACCGTTCCAACGCATTGCGCGCGCCGGGATACATCGGCACGTTATGCTCGCCGCCCTGTTCGGCGCGCAGATCAAGAAAGCTTTGTTGATAAAGCACAACCGCGTCAGCATTTTCTTTTGGCGACAGATCGGGCAACAGCACAGACACGGCACTGTCCAGCGACAGACCCACGATTGACAGCACATCAGCGCGGCTTGGTTCAGGGTGGCCAGAGGTTTTAAACGCCCGCTTCATCGCCGCCAGAATAAAATCCTGACTGTCAATCAACGTGCCGTCGACATCGAATATAACCAGCTTCAGATCGCTCATTCGAATATCTTGAACGGGTCTTTGGGTGCCCATTTCAAATCCCAGCCAAACATATCCCAGCTGCGCTGCATATGGTCGGGTAAATCTGCTTCGATCATCATGTTTTTCTTGCCGGTCACCGGATGGGTAAATGTTATGCTGCGCGCATGCAGATGCATTTTGCGGCTGATATCGCCGCCAATTTGCGCGCCCCAGCCCTCGCCATCATTGCTTTGGCCAGAACCGCCATATTTACCATCGCCAATAATCGGACAGCCAAGTTCGGCCATATGGGCGCGCAATTGATGGGTGCGGCCCGTAATCGGCGCCAGCCCAACCCATGTAGTGCGGGTGCCGATGGTTTCAATCACCGCGTAATCGGTGGTGGCACGTTTGGCGCCGGGGGTATTTTCGACCTCTCGCGGGTGGATACACTGCATCTTTTCACCGGCATTATTGGGGCCGTGGCCGGCAGATTTGATCAACCCGTAATGCACCGTGCCAACGCGGTTGGGCAATCGCCCTGCCACCAGCGCCCAGTAAATTTTGCGGGTCTCGCGGTCTTGCATTGCTTTGGCCAGACCGCGCGCGGCTTTGCCGGTGCGCGCCAACAGCAACACGCCAGAGGTGTCTTTATCAAGGCGATGCACCAGTTTCGGTTTGGTTTCCATATCAAACATCAAGGCCTCGCACAGCATATCGACATGCAAGGTCTGGTTGGTGCCGCCTTGGGTGGGCAGGCCTGCCGGTTTGTTGATGGCAATGATGTGCTCATCCTTGAAAATCACACAATCGCGGATCATTTTGCGGTTTTCATCGGAAATATAGGTAAATTTCGGGCTGGAATGCTGCACGCCGGGTTCGGGCAAGGGCGGTATGCGCACCGATTGGCCGGTTTCAAGCCGCGTGTTTGATTTGGCGCGCGCGCCCTCCACCCTGATTTCACCCTTGCGGCACATTTTTTCAATGCGGCCCTGGTTGATATGGGGGAAAATACGTTTGAACCAGCGGTCAAGCCGTTGGTCTTGTCCGTCATCGTCTACGGTTACAATTTGCACGCCGCTCATGTCATTATCATCCTTGTTAGGGCCATTCCGGCAAAAAGCGCGGCCATAGCCAGGGCAACCGAGCCGCCCATATAAAATATTGCATCCATCAGGCGGCCCCGTTCCAGCAAATATACCGCATCCAGCGAAAATGCCGAAAATGTGGTAAACCCGCCCAATATTCCGGTCAGTAAAAACGGACCATAGCGCCCGAAACTGCCATCCATACGTTCCAGCAGATAGACCGCCAAAATACCCATCAACAACGAGCCAATGATATTCACCAGCATAGTGCCATAGGGAAAGCCGCTGCCAAACCAGTGCAGCGCCGATTTTCCGGCCTGAAACCGCAATGCGGCCCCGATGGCCCCACCAAGCGCAACTTGCAAAATGATCGGCACCGGCTACTCCCTTTTGTCGCGCTTTTGGCGCAGCTTGGCAAAATAGTCGAGCCGTTTTTTCAATTCGCGCTCAAACCCGCGTTCGACCGGCAGATAATAAACCCCGCGCTTCATTGATTCGGGGAAATAATTCTGGCCCGAAAACCCCGATTCCGCATCATGGTCATATTGATAGCCATCGCCATAACCCTGATCTTTCATCAACGTGGTCGGTGCATTCAAAATATGTTTTGGCGGTGATTCCGAGCCGGTTTTTTTCGCCGCTGCCATGGCGTTTTTATACCCCGCATAAAGCGCGTTTGATTTGGGCGCCAGCGCCAGATACACAACGGCTTGTGCCAGTGCCAATTCACCTTCGGGGGAACCCAGCCGTTCATATGTGGCCCATGCATCAAGGCATTGCCGTTGCGCATTGGGTTCGGCCAAGCCGATGTCTTCAACCGCCATGCGGGTGATGCGCCGCGCCAGATAACGCGGGTCTTCGCCACCGGTTAACATGCGGGCAAACCAGTAAAGCGCCGCATCAGGGTCGGACCCCCGCACCGATTTATGCAAGGCCGAAATCAGGTTAAAATGTGCGTCGCCGGATTTATCGTATTGGGCCGCGCGGCGGTTCAGGCGTTTGGAAAGCGTATCACGATCAGCCCTGCCCTCCCAGCCCATCACCTGTTCCAGCATATTAAGCAAGGCCCGCCCGTCTCCGTCTGCCATTTCGATCAGCGCATCGCGGGCATCGCCGTCAATCGGTGCCGGTTTTCCCAGTTCTTTTTCGGCGCGCTGGATGATCAGCTCCAGATCGGCGGGGGTCAGGCGGTTCAGCACCATAACTTGCGCGCGCGATAAAACCGCTGAATTCAATTCAAAACTGGGGTTTTCGGTGGTGGCACCGACCAGAATGATGGTGCCGTCTTCCATATGGGGCAAAAAACCGTCTTGCTGGGCTTTGTTGAAACGGTGGATCTCATCGACAAACAACAACGTGCCTTTGCCGTTTTGGCGGCGCAGCTTTGCGGCCTCGAACACTTTTCGCAAATCGGCCATGCCCGAAAAAATCGCACTGATCTGCACGAATGCCAGATCGACCTCGTCGGCCAATAGCCGCGCGATGGTGGTTTTGCCCACCCCGGGCGGGCCCCAGAAAATCAGGGATGACAGGTTGCCGTGCAACAGCATTTGCCCCAGCGGTGCGTCATTGGCAATGATATGGTCCTGCCCGATCACATCCGCCAGTTTTTGCGGGCGCAAGCGGTCCGCCAGCGGGCGGGGCGCGGTGTCGGGGGCTTTGCTGCCTGTATCAAAAAGGTCGCTCATCTATTCCACCGGAATTGCAAATATCACGATCAGCCCCAGCAGTAACGCCAAGCCCAGCCCAAAGACCATCTGGCCATAATGCCGGTTTTGGCGCGCCACCAAAAGCGCAATGATCGATTGCATCATATAGTAAAACGCAAAGGTACGCGAGGCGATGCTGATGACCTCGAAAATATCAAAGCTCCAGATCAGCAATATCGAAAACGCAACCAGCACCGGATAGGCGTGGCGTTC
>JALSGU010000283.1 GCA_026982575.1 Paracoccaceae bacterium
TCGTAAGCGGTGGCCCGCGGGCACCTAAGCCTTAAAATTCCACGGCAGCAGAGCTTCAATATCGCTTTGTTTGTGGCCGTTGACGATGGCGGTGAGGATACCGGAGATATATGCATGCGGTTCCACGGTATTGAGTTTGCAGGTTTCGATTAACGATGCGAGCATGGCCCAGTTCTGGGCACCGGCCTCGTGGCCTGCGAAGAGGGCATTTTTGCGGTTCAGGGCGATGGGGCGAATGGTTCGTTCCACCGGATTATTGTCGATCTCGATGCGGCCATCGGTAAGGAACAGGTTTAGGCCATTCCAGTATTTGGCGATGTATTTCAGGGCTTGGCCCGTTGGAGATTTGGCGGAGACTTGGGCACGGCTAAAGGTCAGCCATTTTTCAAAGGCGTCCAGTTTTGGCTTTGTGCGTTCAATGCGGGCGGCAAGGCGTTCCTCAGCAGACCGGCCTTTGATTTCGGCTTCGATCCGGTAGAGGGCAGCGATCTGTTTCAGGCCTTCCTGCGCGATGGGGGCAGCACTAGCTTTGGCCACGTCATAGAGTTTGCGCCGCGCATGGGCCCAGCAGTAAGCCAATTTGATATCGCCGTTTTTCTGTCGGTCGAGCAGGCGGTTGTAACCGGCATAACCGTCCACTTGCAGGATGCCATCAAACCCTTGCAGAATTTCTGTCGCGTATTTGCCGCCACGCCCCGATGCATAGGTGAAGGCCACCCCTGGCGGCGCGTCGCCGCACCAAGCCCGGTCATCGCGGGCCAAGGCCCAGAAGTAACCCGTTTTGGTTTTTCCACGTCCCGGTTCCAGCACCGGAGCTGTGGTTTCGTCCATGAACAGTTTGCTGGACTGTTTGAGGTTCGCCAGAAGGTAATCATATACCGGCTTCAGTTCATAGGCAGCTTTGCCAACCCATGATGCCAATGTGGAACGATCCAGATCAACACCCTGACGGCTATAGATTTGAGCTTGACGATATAGCGGCAAATGGTCGGCGTATTTGCTGACAATCACGCTGGCCACTGTGGCTTCGGTCGGCATGCCGCCCTCGATCAGGCGAGGTTTGGCAGGGGCCTGCACAATGCCCGCCTCGCAGGATCGGCAGGCATACTTTGGGCGGCGGGTCACAATCACGCGGAACTGGGCGGGGATGATGTCGAGCCGCTCAGATGTGTCT
>JALSGU010000284.1 GCA_026982575.1 Paracoccaceae bacterium
GTAGGTTTACCGCATCGGAGGGCAGGGGGTGACCCGCCAAATCGGTATATCGCCGCAAATCTGAACCTTCATCCAAACGCATTGACATCATCAGGTATTCGATAGATTGGTCCGTATTTGATAAAACTTCCCAACCATTGCGCCCGTGATTGGTTTTTTCGATTTGCGACAGCCATTTTTCCGGCAAAAGATGGGTACTTGTGGCAATCCGTTGCCCGTTAATGGTTAACCGGCCATGGGCACCAGGGCCGATCCCGGCATAATCGCCATAACGCCAATAGATCAGGTTATGCTGGCTTTGGGCATGGTTGCGCGCGTGATTCGAGGTCTCGTACCCTGCCATTCCGGCGGTATTACAAATTTCTTGCGTTGCAAAATACATGTCGGTTGCGGTGTTTTCATCAGGCAGATGCCGCAGTTTGCCGCGTTCAAAAAGCTGCCCGAAACGAGTGCCGTTTTCGATGGTAAGCTGATAAAGCGACAGGTGATCCACGGCCATATCAAGGGCTTTTTCCAGTTCAACCTGCCAATCTGACAGGGTTTGGTTCTGTCTGGCATAGATCAGGTCAAAACTGACATTATTAAAAAATTTCTTTGCAATATCAAAGGCTTTTATAGCCTCTGCAACCGAATGCATCCGCCCGAGCGCCTTAAGATCAGCATCATTTAACGCCTGAATCCCCATCGAAAGCCGGTTAACACCTGCATCGGAAAATGCTGCAAAACGCCCCGCTTCAACCGATGTCGGGTTGGCTTCCATTGAAATTTCTGCGCCTTTTTTCAGGCCCCAAACCGTGTCAATTTCTGCAATGATGGCAGCGATGGTTTCCGGTGGCATCAGGCTGGGCGTGCCGCCGCCAAAAAATACGGTATCAACACGGCGCGGGCCGGTCAGGGCGGCGGTTTCGCGGATTTCTGTTAAAAGCGCCTTGCGCCACGCTGTTTGGTTAACTTCTGCCCGCACATGGCTGTTAAAATCGCAATAGGGGCATTTTGCCAAACAAAACGGCCAGTGGATATAAACGCCAAACCCCGCATGTTGCCAATCATCCATCATCCGCGAAATGCCGTGACCTCAATTTCAATCAACATTTCCGGCTTTATAAGATCAGCAATAATCATGGTGGCGGCCGGGCGAATTTCACCCAGATATTTGCCAAAAACATCGGTAAGCCCATTAACCAAATCACGATCAACCACCGTATATTGAACCCTTGCAATGTCTTTCATGTCAAAACCAGCCTGGGTCAGCACGGATTTGATGGTTTCAAAACAGTTTCCTGCTTGATTATTGATACCGTCTGGCATGACCATCACGGTATAATCATACCCCGTCACACCCGAGACAAAGCACCAATCCCCCTGAACCACTGCACGGCTATATCCCATTTCTTTTTCAAATGGTGATCCTGTGGAAATCAATTTACGTTTGGATTTCATGATGTAAAGCAACCGGTTACAAGTTTTCTAAATGCATC
>JALSGU010000285.1 GCA_026982575.1 Paracoccaceae bacterium
CCCTGAATCATAATTGAGGGTGTTTTTCCCATGCGGAATCAGTCGCACAGGATCAAGGGCGGTTCAACCGGAAATGTCATAACCTGTTCGGCATAGAGCCACCTATCGTAGCAACGCCACAATAACCGCACCCAAAACCCCGCCCAGCGCAACCGATTTCCAGCTAAACCATGGTGCTTTGACAGCCTCGCAATCCGGCTCCCTTGCCTGAAGCAACAGTTTTTCGGCCATTTGAGGCAAATGCGGCCCCAGCCGCGCCAGAACCCGCACGGTTTTCACCATGTCGTTCATCATGGCTTTTGGCCCCAATGTATCGCGGATATAACCCTCGACCACCGGATGGCTGACCTGCCACATGTTCATATCGGGGTCCAGTGTTCGGGCCACGCCCTCTACCACTACCATGGTTCTTTGCAGTAAAATCAGCTCTGTTCGGGTTTCCATGCCGAAACGCTCGGTCACCTCGAACAGGTGCGACAGCAGCCGCGCCATGGAAATATTGCTGGCATCCTGTCCAAAAATAGGCTCGCCAACACTGCGCAAGGCCTGTGCAAATTCGTTTACATCCTGATCGGCGGGCACGTATCCGGCCTCAAAATGCACCTCGGCAACGCGCATGTAATCTTTTTTCAAAAACCCGAACAGAATTTCCGCATAGGCACGCCGCGTATGGGTATCAATCCGGCCCATAATGCCAAAATCAAACGCCACCAGATCAAGGTTTTCATTCAGTTTCAAATTGCCCTGATGCATATCGCCATGAAAAAACCCGTCCCGCAGGGCGTGTTGCAAAAACACCTGAATGATGCGTTGGGAAAATTCTACCGGATCAATGCCCGTGGCCAGCAATGCATCAACATCGCCCAGCGGAATGCCGTCCATCCACTCGGTTGTCATAACCCGACGTGCTGAATATTGCCAAAGTAATGCCGGCACCGTAAAGCCCTTGTCGCCAGCAGTGTTAGCGGCAAATTCATCGCCTGCGGATGCTTCCATGCGCAAGTCCAGCTCTGCTTCAACGATGCCTTGAAAATGTTCGATCACGGCGGTGGGTTTCAGGCGGCGCGAAAACGGGGCGAATACCTCGGCCACGCGAGCGGCAAAATGAAACGCATCCACATCGCGCATAAAGGCTTTTTCAATGCCGGGGCGCAGCACTTTTACCGCCACCACCTGTCCGGTTTCGCGCAGCGTGGCTTTGTGCACCTGTGCCAATGATGCCGCTGCTATCGGTTCGGGGAAATCGCTGAAAATATCATCAACCTTGATGTCCAGTTCTTTTTCCACCTCGGCAATGGCCAGATCGCGGGAAAACGGGGGCAGGCTGTCTTGCAACACTTTTAGTTCATTGGCCAGTTCATCCCCCACCACATCGGGGCGGGTGCTCATGAGCTGGCCAAATTTGATATAGGCAGGGCCAAGTGCGGTAAGGGCGCGCAAAATCGGTGGTTGGCTCGGGTCGCCTTTCAGGCCCAGCC
>JALSGU010000286.1 GCA_026982575.1 Paracoccaceae bacterium
AGGTCCACTGATTTCTTGACACAAAACCTGCTTCGCGGCACAGTCGGAAAAAGAACCAACGGGAGCATACCATGCAGGTCAAACATATATTGCAAACCAAAGATCTAACCGGAGCTTTGACCATAAAGGCCGGTGCAAAAATCAACGAGGCGGCTGCGATTATGTCTGAAAAACGCATCGGGGCTTTGGTGGTATCCGAAAGCGGAACTACTGTGGACGGCATTTTGTCCGAACGCGATATCGTGCGGGAATTGGGCAAATCCGGTGCGGGCTGTCTGGGTGATACGGTTAGCTCACTGATGACAAAAACCGTGATTGCCTGTAGGCCCGATGAAAAGGTTATCAGCCTGATGGCCAAAATGACCAAAGGCCGGTTTCGCCATATTCCGGTAGTCGAAGATAATGCTCTGATTGGTGTGGTTTCAATTGGTGACGTGGTCAAAGCCCGAATCGAAGCAATTGAACAGGAAAACGCCGCGCTCACCGATATGATCCACGGCAATGTTTAACTTGACCTGAAGCTTGATTCGCTGTTTTGTTCGCAGACGCAGCATTTCTGAGAGGCATTTATGCGAATAGGTCTTTACCCCGGAACATTTGACCCGCTAACCGTGGGGCATATTGATATCATTCGCCGCTCTGCCTCGCTGGTGGATAAGCTGGTGATCGGGGTTGCGATTAACGAAAACAAAGGCCCGATGTTCTCGCTGGAGGAACGCGTGGCGATGATCAAGGCAGAAACTGCGGCAATTGCAGCAGATACCGGCATTGAAATCATCGCGCACCCGTTTAACAACCTGCTGATCCATTGCGCAGCCGAGGTCGGCGCCGGCGTGATCATCCGGGGTCTGCGCGCGGTGGCCGATTTTGAATATGAATATCAAATGGTTGGCATGAACCGCGCCATGAATGACGAAATCGAAACCGTGTTTCTGATGGCCGAGGCCCAGCATCAGGCGATCGCCTCAAAACTGGTCAAAGAAATCGCCCGTCTTGGGGGAGATATCTCAAAATTTGTCACGCCGCAGGTTGCAGCAGCACTAAGCGGAAAATTGCAAAACTAGCTGTCCCTCGCGGGCCACGCCCTCGGCTACACCATCGGGCGTTTTTTCTGCGCCTTCGCTTGGGAAAGCCGTGCTTTGCACAGCAGTTTTCTTTGTTGCAAGAAAACTCGCGCCGCAGGCTGGCCTCCCGAGCGCAGCGAGGCCAAGCCCAAACGAAGTGCGGGAGACCCGCGTCAAATTTAGGGCTTTCATTTTCCCACATGATGCTTACCTTGCTGCCAAACCAGATACAGGAGAGCCAGATGGCCGATATCAAAGATCCCGAAAACACCATTATCATTGAGTTGAAAGACGGCAATGTCACCATTGAATTGCTGCCCGATGTGGCACCTTTGCATACTGCCCGCATGAAGGAACTGGCGCGGAGCGGTCAATATGACAACGTGGCGTTCCACCGTGTAATTCCCGGGT
>JALSGU010000287.1 GCA_026982575.1 Paracoccaceae bacterium
GCCACAGCAATAAAGACCAAGCCTAACAGAATTCCGACGATATCACCGCGCATTCCATCAAACAAGGCCGGGTATTCTGTGCCCGGAATAGAGGCAACAGTTGCTTTGCCACCAAAGAGACTATCGAGAATTCCGGTGGATTTCACCCATGAATAGCTAACCATATAAGCAGCAGCCCCGAGCAACCCGCCAGCAACAAAAACCATTGCATCACGACGCCCTGCTGCAGCAGCTGACAGGCTGGTGCCCGGGCAATAGCCGGCAACAGCCCAGCCCGTTCCCATCATCAGGCCGCCAAGAAAGACACCCAGATAAGCGGTTTTAACAGACATATGGCCTACATCGATCAGGCCGATCATTTGCCCGGCAAACATCAAGGTACTGGCAACGCCGATGGCCAACAGAATGGTTTTCATCAGATGCAGGTTTTTCAGGTTCAACATCCGGAGCATTATGCCGGGTGTTGTTGCGCCGATACGATCAAGAGCAACACCAAAAGCAGCTCCGATTACGATTGCAAAAATAATAGTAGTCATCGGATTAACCCTCTTTTCTATACATTAACATGGCCACAGGGATCCCTGCGCCAAAGGCACCCAGCGTAAACATATAGCCGGATATGGAGGTCTGCATCAGGCCGCTCATCATATGGCCAGAGGTGCAGCCGCCCGCCAGGCGCGCACCAAACACAACAACAAACCCGGCAAGGAACGCCACTGCAAACCGTTTTACGGTTGAATCGCCAAAGTTTGCTCTCCAGATATCGGGCATATTGCGTTCCGCTTTGCTAACGCCTTTGCGCAAATAGGATGAAACGCCCGCGGCGACCATCATCGCAATCACAAAAATAAAGCTATAGTTGATCGGGTTTGCCGCGTTTTTGGCATATTTTGCGTTGCTTCTGTCGAGATAGGCGTTGGTTGACGAAAATGATCCGTCGTCGGCTTGTACAATGACATCCGGGCTAACGGAATCCCAGATGATGGCATCCAGAATCACAAACTGTGTCGAGACGCCAATAGGCTTTACAAACAGCACCGCTGCCAGAAAGACCAGTCCGAGGAATACACCCCCGGTTTTCCAATTTAGTATCATTCGATTTCTCCATTCGAACATTATATTCATAATTGTGAATATAATGTTCGAATAGGGATTCGCAAGGCTAATTCAATATTGCATTATGGGGAAAGGCTATCAGGCAAATGGTTGACTCCGGCTCAAAGCCGTTATATTGCATCCACAACTTCCGGAAGGTTTTAAGCTTCCGGTCCTGATATTCAGGATCGCCACCAGTCAGCGTGTTACGCCCACTGGTGCGTTTGTCGTTTGTTTGGCCCGAAAGGCGCGTTGATGTTTGAAAATCTATCCGATCGTTTAGGCGGCGTTTTTGACAAGCTTACCAAACAGGGCGCGCTGTCGGATGCCGATGTTTCCACAGCCCTGCGCGAGGTCCGCGT
>JALSGU010000288.1 GCA_026982575.1 Paracoccaceae bacterium
TGGCGGATTCAGCCAATACTGCCTCGACCAGACGTTTGAAATCCTCAGGGGTTTTCAGCACCTCGCAGGCGCGTTCATAGGTTTTCAGAAAATCGACAAAATCAACCCATTGGTAATTGCCATCCCCATCAAACACGCCGGACATGTCGACTTTTTTCTCACTGGCCAGTTGCCGGATAAAATCGGGCGGTGCCGCGCCTTCCAGATGCAGATGGATTTCGGTTTTTGCAATATCGCGCCATTCAGTCAATGATGTTCTCCCCGTGTTTTCCTTTGGCCAGCCCCAGATGGCTGGCGATGGTTTCCCCCACATCCGCAAATGCGATTTGCCCCAGATTTGCCGGGGCAATATTTGGCCCTGTCAGTAAAACCGG
Source organism: Paracoccaceae bacterium (assembly GCA_026982575.1). Lineage (GTDB taxonomy): Bacteria > Pseudomonadota > Alphaproteobacteria > Rhodobacterales > Rhodobacteraceae > UBA3077. Next base: position 375 of record JALSGU010000288.1, read on the forward strand.
CACCCTTTCGCGGGTATGTTCGCTACCATGCCATGTCGGGTCATTGCCGTGATCGGCCGAAATTACCAGCAAATCATCTTGGCGTAGCCCTGCCAGAATTTCAGGCAGGCGCGCGTCAAATTTTTCCAATGCTCGGGCATAGCCCGCAACATCGCGCGGATGCCCATACAGGCTGTCAAATTCGACATAATTGGCAAAAACCAGATCGCCGTTTCGGGCCTTATCCATCAAGGCAACCGTATGATCCACCAGCGCCATATCGTCTTTGCCCTTAAAAACCTGACTAATACCGCGATTGGAGAAAATATCGGCGATTTTTCCAACTGCCAAAACCTGCCCACCCGCTGCAACAACCCGATCACAAAGCGTATCATCCGGCGGCGAAATTGCATAATCATGCCGGTTGGGCGTGCGTTGAAAGCCCGTTTTATCAGTGCCAATAAAAGGCCGCGCAATCACCCGCCCGACCATCATCGGATGAAATATTTCAGCAGCGATCCGGCATATTTCCAACAGCCGCGCCAAACCAAAACTTTGTTCATGGGCGGCAATCTGAAACACGCTATCACCCGAGGTATAACAAATCGGCTTGCCGGTTTGCATATGTTCTTCGCCAAATTCGGCAATGATTTTCAACCCAGAGGCATGTTTATCCCCCAGAATCCCCGGCAATTCAGCACGGCGGATAAATTCTTTGATTTTATCTTCGGGAAAACACGGTTGGGTATCGGGAAAATAGTGCCAGTCAAACGGCACCGGCACGCCGGTTAATTCCCAATGTCCGGTCGGGGTGTCTTTGCCATTTGATACCTCGTTTGCCGCTGCAAAACAGGCATTAGGGTTTTTAGTCAAACCCGCGGGCAAAGCCCCTGTTGCCAATTTGGCGGCAGAACCAAGCCCCAATTGACACAGGTTTGGCAGTTTCAACACCCCTTTGCGGCCAATATCGGCGCGCCCCGCCGCGCATTCCCGCGCGATATGGCCCAAGGTGTTTGACCCTTGATCGCCAAATTTATCTGCATCAAGCGCACCGCCGATGCCCACCGAATCCATGATCAGTAAAAACGCGCGGCTCATGATGTTATGCGCTCAATAATCAGGGGCATTTCATCAACAGGGCTGTCCGAAACCTCATAGGCCGTCAAAATGCGCTTTTTGGCGGCCTCTAAACTGTGTTGGTTTTTGGCATGGATACGCGCAATCGGTTGTTCCCCATCAACCATTTGCCCAATGCCCGCCAGCCAGTCCAGCCCGACGGCGTGGTCAATCACATCACTGGATTGACGGCGACCACCGCCAAGTTCAACCACCGCCATACCGACATTTTTGGTATCAATTTTGCTGACAAACCCTTGTTTTTCAGCGTAAATTTCCTCAATAAAATCGCACCGGGGCAGGTATTTTTCCATATTTTCAACATAATCCACCGGCCCGCCAAGTGCTGCAACCATCTGGCCAAATTTTTCTGCTGCTGCGCCGGATTGAAAGGCATTTTGCATTTGTGCAACCCCCGCTTTGGCCCCATCCGCAAGGCCGGAATTTGCCAACAGCTCTGCACCCAAGGCGATGGTAACATCCCATAACCGGCTGTCGATTTCTTTGCCCGTCAGGAAATTTACCGCGTTTTCGACCTCAATTGCATTGCCCGCCGCGCGTGCCAGCGGTTCGTTCATATCGGTGATCAGCGCGGTGGTGGCGCAGCCCGCGCCATTGGCAACCTCGACGAGGCTTTGCGCCAAATCCCGTGCTTGCGCAACGCTATTCATAAAAGCACCGCTGCCGCATTTCACATCCAGCACCAGCCCGTCCAGCCCCGCGGCCAGTTTTTTGGACAGAATTGATGCGGTGATCAGATCAATCGATTCAACTGTCGCGGTGACATCACGAATGCCATAAAGCCGTTTATCCGCAGGCGCGACCTGCCCCGTTTGGCCGATAATTGCACAGCCGACTTTGCGGGTAACACGGCGCAGTGTTTCGATATCCGGCTGGGTTTGATACCCCGGAATGGCATCGAATTTATCCAGCGTGCCGCCGGTATGGCCCAGACCCCGCCCCGAAATCATCGGCACAAACGCCCCGCAAACCGCCAAGGCCGGTGCCAGCATTAACGAAATATTGTCGCCAACCCCGCCGGTGGAATGTTTGTCAAGTATCGGGCCGGGCAAATTCCATGTCAAAACATCGCCGCTGTCACGCATGGCTTTGGTCAGATTTACGCGTTCAGCCATTGTCATTTTTTGAAAATATACCGCCATGGCGAATGCGGCTGCCTGTTCGCCGGAAACCGAGCCGTCCGCGATTCCATCAATAAAAAAACCCAACTCTGCTTTGGTTAATTCCCGCCCATCGCGTTTGGCGGCAATGATTTCTTGCGCCAGCATCAGCTTTTGCCCAGATGGGCAAGGCCAAACGACCCCGGCAATAATTCACCAACCGTGGTGCGAAATTGCTCGCCTTTGGGGGATGCAATGATCACCACTGCGTCTTTATCAGCAAATTCGGATATTTTCTGGCGGCACCCCCCGCAAGGTGTTACCGGCTGGTCCGCATTGGCCATCACCAGAATTTCCACAATCACCCGCTCTCCGGCGGCAGCCATGGCAGCAATGGCGCCTGCCTCGGCGCAGGTGCCTTCGGGGTAAGCGGCATTTTCGACGTTACAGCCTGAAAATATCACCCCCGATGCGGTGCGTAATGCCGCCCCGACATGGAAGTTCGAATAGGGGGCATGGGCGTTTTCACGCACGGATTTTGCAGCGTTAAATAATGACATATCAGGCCTCTTTCAAACCGGAGTATGCGCCCAGTGTGCATGTGTATGCAAGGGATTCGCGAAACTTCAGCGGGTTTTCCACATCTCGCGTTTGCGATAAATGGTTGAAGGCGACACATCCAGAATTTGCGCAGCTTTAGGCACGGAGCCGTTGCAATATTCAATGGTGGCCTCGACAAATTCACGCTCCATCGATGCCAGTGTTTTTTCAATAAAAGGTAATGGGGCCGGAGTTTCAGGGGGGGTATCGCCGGTATCAGCCGCATCCGGTATTTGGGTTTTCGCGTTGGGTTGCGCGGCTTGTTTTGCTTTTACCTCGGCCGGCAGCATATCCATGGTGACAATTTTACCATCGTTCAAAACCACAATATTTCGTAAGACATTCAGAAGTTGGCGCACATTTCCCGGCCAATCCAGCGAAAAAAGATGTTCTTTTACATCATCTGAAAATTCGACAAAATCTTTGCCTTCCTCGATGGCAAATTCCACCAGTTTGCTTTGCGCAATCGCCAGAATATCCTGCCGCCGGTCGCGCAAAGCCGGCATGTGGATCGGGACCACATGTAAGCGATAATACAGGTCTTCGCGAAACCGGCCTTGGCGGACCTCTTCTTCGGGGTTGCGATTGGTGGCGCATAAAATCCGCACATCCACCGAAACCGGCGCAGTGGCACCGACCGGCTGAATTTTCGAGGTTTCAAGAAAACGCAGCAATTTGGTCTGCAAGGCCATATCCATTTCGCAGATTTCATCCAGAAACAAAGTGCCACCCGATGCCATGGCCGCCGCGCCTTTTTTATCGGCAATTGCACCGGTAAACGACCCTTTCAGGTGGCCAAAAACCTCTGATTCCAGCAGATCTGCCGGAATAGCCCCACAATTCAGCGGCACAAACGGGCCTTTGGAGCGCCCCGAAACCCCGTGAATGGCCTGCGCTGCGACCTCCTTGCCCGTGCCGCTTTCGCCGGTGATAAATACTGTGGCTAATGAACGGCCAATATTGTTGATCATCTTGTAAATATCGACCATTGTAGGGGACAGGCCGATAAAACCCTTGAACCCCTGATCGTTAATCGCTGCGGTTTCGGGGTTTTTAACTGCCTCCACAAAAGTTTTATCTGCATTGCGAACTGCATCGATCAGCCGTTTTTCATCAAACGGTTTCACCAGATAATCAAACGCACCAAGGCGCATGGCATCAATGGCACGATTGATAGACCCGTTGGCGGTGATCACAATAACCTTGGTTTCCGGATTGCTGCCCAGAATTTCGGAAATGACATCCATACCATCGCCATCGGGCAGCATCAGGTCCAGCAAAACGGTGCTGAATTCCCGCGCAGCAATGGCATTGCGGGTTTCAAACAGCGATTTGGCGCTTTCTACCTGAAACCCGTTCTTTTTAAGAACCGCACGGTAAACCATCGCAAGCGATTGTGTGTCTTCGACAAGGAGAATTGATCGGGTCATGTCAACAGGTTACCCGCCCTGAATTTGCGATTCAACAAAACTCAGCACCGGATCACATCCTTTCAGACAAATATCCGACCCGGTCTCTATTTCGGCCCAGTTTGTGGTTTTGGATAGGGTATTTAACGATTGCGCTGCATGTTGCAGATCAACCGCGCCAATCGCACCAGCAACCGAAATCAGAATATGGGTGTTCGTGCCAATAACCGCGCCGGATTTGTCACGCATCCCGTCAATAATGCCTTGTTTAACATTTTCGATATCGGTTTTGACCTTGCCCAACAGCTCAAGCATCGATTCTTTGCCGATCATTTCAGCCAAGCCGTCGTAGATGGCCATATCAATGCAATTTTCGCCCGAAACATCTGACACGGCTGTTTCTGCACTGGTTTCCACCGGATTTTTATCCACATAAGACAGAATACTGCGCCCAAAATCAGCAATATTGGTCAGCGGTTTTGCAATCAGGCCATTTGCGCCCGCAGCATTGATCCGGTCTTGATGTTCGGGTAAAACATAGGCCGTCAGGGCCACCAGCGGCGTTACGGATTTACCATCCTTGCGGCTTCGGATGCTCCGCATGACCTCTAGCCCAGACATGCGCGGCATTTCAATGTCGATCAGGGCAATATCGAATTCCTGTTCCTCAAACCGCTCCATAGCCTCGACACCGTCCGAGGCAATTACGCAATCCGCCCCCATCGCCCGCAGCATTTGGGTAACCACCAGTTGGTTGGTCAGATTGTCTTCGGCCATCAGAATTTTTAGATGGGAAAGATCCGGCAAATCGTTTTTCCTGGCGGTTTGTTTTATTGGTGCCGGCGCAGAAACAGCCACAGCCGGCAATACAACCGAAACTTTTGCGCCGCCGCGAATGTCGTTTTCAACCAGAATTTCCCCGCTGGCTGCATCGACAAGACGCTTAGCAATAAACAACCCCATGCCCGACCCCGCCTTGTCAGGGTTTTCAGAACGATTTTGAAAGGCAAACAGGTTTTCAAGCGCATCGGTTGAAAACCCCGGGCCGCTATCTTGGACAATGCCATAAAACCTGTTTTCCACATCCAGCCCAAAAGCCACCGAAATCTCACCTGTTGAGGTGAATTTAACGGCATTGCCAATGATATTGTTAAACACCCGCTGGAAATCCAGTGCCGAAATTTGTGGCACGGTAATTCTGGTTTTATCCCATGAAAAGCCAAGGTTAATGCCTTTTTCGATTGCCTCGCCCAGCCAGCGGTCTTGCAATTGTTCAATGGCTGCAGCAGGGTCGACCCAGCCTTCATCCGCTGACTTGGCAGAACCGGTATTGGCCGCGTCAAGCAGCCCAAGCAACATTTTGGCTGATGCATTGGCCCGACTGAAATGAACCCGGTCATCCTTGGTCAGCCTTTCATCCGCAATCAATGACAAGCCCCCCAAAACCCCGCCAAGGGCTGAACGAATGTCATGGGCAAACAACTGTTGGTGCCGCACGCCGTCTGCTGCGGTGGGTGTTTCCCATGAAATCGGCTTTTCAGTTGCTGGCATTGGTTTCCCGAAAATACATTGATTCTATTCGTGTCAGGGTTGATTTATACACTTAGTATTTCAATTTGGTTAGCGAATTATGACGCAAGCGCATCAATTACCGGCCCGATCTTTTCAGATATCTGGGTAGGAATTTGAACGACTGAATCAAAAATGTCGGGATTAATCGGATGGCCAATGGCAATAATCAATGCCTTGGAATAGATTTTATGCAAGTCGGCAACCTTTCCTGCCTCGTCAAGGCCACCGGTTTCAAATAATATCACATGGACCTCGTTTGCGTATTTTGGCGCCTGAAAACTGACGGGCGCATCGCGCAAAGCGGTTTTACAAATGCTTTCCATCACATCCGAAGACATCTCCAACTTCACATTTACCACTGATAGTTCCAACGGCAAAACCGGCACCGAAACCGCGATCACCACCTGATTATCCCGTGGCGGGAGCAAGCTGATTTTACCCTCCATCTTGGAAATCAGCCCACGGGCAACGGCGGGGCCAAGCGCATCAGCGGCAAAATTATCGTCACTATCCGCCCGCCCGCCAAGCACCAGATCAGGGCTCCAAGCTGCGCCTGTTGATGCATATTCCAACATGATTTCGGCTTTTAATTCGGAATCTTCAACATTAAATACCATCGAAATGGATTTAACACCGGCCAAATCCATAAAATAGCTGGCCAGCTGGGTATAAACCTGTTTCAGCCGCCGGAAGTCGCCGGAAATACGCAAGGGACCATCTTTGGCATAGACCACATTAAATTCAATCCCGGCGCGCCGCGCTTCGGGGGCAAAAAGGTCTTTTATGGTTTCGACAAGCTGCACAACCTCAAACGGTTTTGCTTCTAGTTCGATATCGTTATTTTGCAATGTGGCAAAATCCAGAATATCGGTCAGCATGCCGATCATTTGCCGCGCTGACCGTTCGGCCTGTTCTATAATATTTTCCTGCGGCTCGGTGGCTTTGCTTTGTCGCAACAAAGCCAACAACCCCAAAACTCCGTTCATGGGGGTTCTTAGCTCATGGCTCATCATGGTTAAAAACCGGGTTTTGGACTGGCTGGCATTTTCAGCGACGTCTGCCAGTGTTTTGTTTTTATGGGCAAGGTTTTTATACCTGCGCCCCTGCCAACTGCTTATACCCAAACCAATCAATAAAAATATCACCGATGCAATGCTAAGCCCAAGGGTGGTGTTGGCGCTACTGCGCATCTGGGCGTTCAGGTCGGAGCGCAGCTTTTCCTCGCCAACAAAAATAGCTTTGCTTAAATCCTGCATTTCAACAGAATACCGGTCAAGAGCATCGTGTATCTCGTCAATTTCCTGATCCGAGGCAGACCCGATATTTTCAACGGTCGGGGCTTCGCGCTGGATTTCTGCAAAAAGACGGCCCAGAACATCGGCTTCGGAATCATAGCTGCGCAGCCGCTCGCCGACTCGGCCCCGCTGAAATATCGCCACCCTGCTCCATAAAATATCAAAGCGCCGGTTCAGCTGCCGCTCGGTCATATCTTCGCCATACTTAAAAGCAAGCAGCGATTCCTGAAAGCGCAGCAATTCGTGCTCCAACTGCATGGCCGACCAGGAAATATTTTCCTGGTTGGATTTATTAAGCGCGGCCAGATCCTTCTTGAACGATAAAAAACCAAAACCAGCCAGCCCGACAGCAACAGCCAAAAGGCTGATAAATATCAGGCTGGTAAAGGATGGATTACCCTTCATTTATTTGATTTCCACACTGACAAGCTGCCAAATAAGGCGGGCGTTATAAGTGGGGTCACGCAACTCGGGGTTATCGGACATCGGGTAAACCACCCAGATCGGGCCTTTGTCACGCATCGAAAGCCGCTCACCATCGGTGGAATGAGCGAAAACCACGTCGTAATCGATAAAATCCTGCACCGGAACCTCGATTGAATAATCATTAACCGCTGTAAGCACCACCGCATCCCCAGCACCGCCGCCCAGCAGCGCCACCACATCCCGCGCCAACGGCCCGCTAAATACGGTCATTTCATCAACAAATTCATTGGTTGTACTCATCGTCACCTGATCAAGCCCCATAACGCCATCCTCGGTTAGCAATATTTCTGCTCCGGTTATAGAGTTGGTTAATGTCAACATTGTGTCCTGCGCTGCGGCAGCACCGCCCACCCAAGCAGATACCACAACAAAAACCGCCACACTTCTTAAGCTTTTGGAAAGATTGATCATTTTGACCTCCTGAATTAGTTCACTCTTACAACAGCGTTGCAAGCCAGAGGCCGTAAAAACAGCCGGAAAGACGTGGTTTTTTAGTTGCTTTTTGCAATTGGCAAATTTTTTATTTTGCAAACTGCACAGGATTCCAGCAACGCACGCAAAATGCAATTTTTTCTTAACAGGTTATGTAAAAAGACTTAACCGTCCCTTAATGCTTTGAACTTAGGCGATTTTTATATTTCTATTAATATTCAGGATGAAAATAATCCGGTGCATGTTGCAAATTCTCGCCCAGGGTCAGGACTCATTACAGCCAGAAAATGACGATAGCGGCGATGCAGGTTGCGGAGGAAAATGTGTGTGCACATCGGTCATATCGGGTTATATGCGCCTCCAATCCTTAAGCCGGCCGAACATATTTTCGGCCTTATGTCGCTGTTTATACGAGGCTTTGTCATAATAAATCTGGATTTTTCGGTTCTTATTGGAGGGAATGCAGGGTATAATTTCCTTATCCAGCAGGCCTTCTCTGAACCAGTCCGCATCATGGCCCCGATCCGCCAGAAGGTATTTGGCGGCAGGAAATTCATCCAGTAGTTTTTCTGCACCTTTGCAATCTGACACCTGCCCAACCGTTACGCGACGTAAATAGTTGAATAGGTGTTTCGCGTATATTGAGCTAACGGTAACAAAGCTTCGTATAGCAATCCAATCCCCCCACCGTACGCACCATTCACCCTTTCCTTACAATTTTAGCTTAATTTTCCATGCAGTCGCAAAGCTGTGCGATCCCCTCATGAGAGATTTGGCAATGCCTGGCGTAACTTGCGCAGGGCAATGGCGTTTGGAAACCGCGAAAGGGTTTATGAATGAATAAGGCAATTACCGATGGGCTGGATTTTATGCCACCCGCATTTATTGATGGTCTGGACGATTGGTCAAGCGAAGACGGAACGCCGGGTTCGGCCACGTATAACGGGGCTGCAAATGCCTCGCTGGTGGCCAGCGACCCTGATTTTGGCCCCTGTCTGGAGCTGCAAAAAACCGACACAACCCAAAAATTGCGCTATATGGGCGAGGTTCCAATTTTGCCGGGTTGTTATTTGCAGGTTACAGTGCGGTTCAAAGTGCTAAGCGGGCTGTTTCCATCTTTACGGATCGCTGCTTGGCCAGGCGATGCGGGTGGGGCAAATGTTCCGGGTCTGGATGGCACCGGGCCGGCAATTTTGCCGGACACTTATGGCCGCATCTATGAAATTTCAGCGATCATTGGCTCCGGTGAACGGACAGGCGTTGACATGATCTGGGGCACGGCGCCGGTTTATGGCCATATTGGCCTGGATATGCTGGGTGATAATGGCGCTGTGGTGCGCATTGAATCGGTTGAAATCAGGGACAAGACCTCTATTTTTCACCGTGATCTGATGGGTTGGGTCGATGTGCGCGATTACGGTGCTGTTGGCGATGGCATAACCGATGATACGGTCGCGTTTGAACTGGCGGATGCAGCCGCGGATGGCCGGGAAATTGTGGTTTCCGAGGGCACATATTTTGTAGGGTCAACCATCACCATCAACGCGCCGATCCGGTTTGAGGGCACGCTGGTAATGCCAGATAGCGCACGCCTGCAAATCACCAGTAATTATGATTATAAAACCTATGAAGCCGCGTTTGGCAATGAAACCGAAGCCCTGAAACGTGCGCTTGCGGCCCTGTTCAATTTCACCGATCACGAATCGCTGGATCTGGGCGGGCGGCGCATTCAGCTTAGCGAACCGCTGGATGTGCATGCAGCGGTGGGCAATCAGAACAACTATGCCAACCGGCGGGTTATTCGTAACGGGCAGATCAGCTCCAACGGGTCGGCGGCCTGGGATAATGATATTGTGACCGGCACTGCCGATT
>JALSGU010000289.1 GCA_026982575.1 Paracoccaceae bacterium
GCAAGCCTTTGCCATCAGCAAGCCGGATTTACATATCGTCCATCAATTCCTGCCAGCGATGGCAAGCGACCTCATGGCCGGTGCTGGAATGCTCCAGTTTGGGTTCCTCCACGCGGCAAATATCAATGGCGTTTGGACAACGGGTCTGGAATTTACAGCCCGGTGGCGGATTGGTGGGTGACGGGATTTCGCCTTCCAGTTTTTGGGCCTTGTTGGGGTCGTCAGGGTCAAGCGACGGAATCGCCGACAGCAATGCCTTGGTATAGGGATGGCGCGGATTGGCAAACAATTCGCGGGTTGGCGCGGTTTCAACCAGACGGCCCAGATACATTACGGCAACATGATCACAAATATGCGCAACCACGCTAAGATCATGGCTGATAAACAGAAATGTCAGGCCCATTTCTTGCTGGATTTCTTTTAGCAGGTTCAACACATCTGCCTGAATGGAAACATCAAGTGCCGCCACGGATTCATCGGCCACCACAAAATGCGGGTTGGAAACCAAGGCGCGGGCGATGGAAATACGCTGACGCTGGCCACCCGAAAACGCATGCGGAAACCGGCGCAGATGTTCAAGGTTAAGGCGGCATTTCTGCGCAATTTCGCGCACGCGGGCATCGGTTTCTTCGCGGGTTGTGGTTAACCCCATGACCTCTAGGGGTTCCGCGATAATATCGCGCACGGTCATGCGCGGGCTAAGCGCGGCGTAAGGGTCTTGAAAAATAAGCTGGGCGCGCTTGCGGTATTCTTTCAGGCCCTTTTTATCCACGTTTGTAAGATCAATTTTTACCTCGCCATCATCATACAACACTTCGCCACGCGTAATCGGCGCGGCTTTTAGCAAGGCGCGACCAAGGGTGGTTTTGCCCGAACCGGATTCGCCCACCAGCCCGAAAAAGCTGCCCTGCGCGATGTCAAGATTAATGCCTTCGCAGGCTTTTACCACCGGCGGCGGGCCGAAAATGGTTTTCCCGCGCAAAGGAAAATGCACCGAAAGGTCGCGGGCTTTGATCAGAACATTTTTGTCGCTCATGATGTGGCCTTGCTATACAGATGGCACGCGGCCGTGTGGTTTTCGTTAATATTTATAAAGTCCGGAATTTCAGCGCTGCAAATATCGCCGATTTTGGCGCTGCAACGGGTGTTGAATACACAGCCGGTGGGGCGTTCCAGCGGTGATGGAATATCGCCGGGAATCGCTTGTAATGGCGTATCCAGATCATCAAGGCTGGGCAGGGCCGCCAGCAGACCTTTGGTATAAGGATGGCCGGGGTTTCTGATAACATCGCGCACCGGCCCGCGTTCAACCACGCGGCTTAGATACATCACCGCCACTTTGTCGGCGGTTTGGGCAATGACGCCCAGATCATGGGTGATGAACACAATGCCCATGCCGAATTCTTTGACCAGGTCTTTCATCAGGTCAATCACCT
>JALSGU010000290.1 GCA_026982575.1 Paracoccaceae bacterium
CACGATGCCGTCATCGACGAGATGACCAAACAGCTTGAGCAGCAGCTGAAACAGCACGGCTGAGCACGGCTCCGTCCCTGCCATGCCGCCATGATGCCGCTTTTCCGCAAGCAGATCTGCTGACAGCCTTTCGCGACTGCTCCCTTGGGCGATATCAACCCGTCGAACGTGAAGTATCCTCATCACGTTGAGAGTCCGACTCAAAATTAAGTCTTTGAAGATGTGGCTTTTGCAAGGAGCCTCATTTGCCTTCGGATAGCGGCGATGAGCAGCCATGCCTCGGATGAAGCGAGCCGTTTTTGCAATCTTTTGCCAGCCTGCGGCAGCGACCCAGCCAGGCGAAGGTGCGCTCCACCACCCAGCGTTTGGCAATGACGACGAAGCCCTTGGCCTTTTGCGGACGCCGCACGATCTCAAGCCTTGGAGCTTGAATGGCTTGCAGCGCCGTTTGCAGCTTGTTGCCGGCATAGCCGCCATCGGCAAACAGCACCTGCAATGAAGGGAAGATGTCTTGCACCATGGCGATCAGGCCAGGGGCGCCATCACGATCCTGGATGCTGGCCGAATGCACCACGCACCACAGCAGATTGCCCTGCGTATCGGTGATCACATGGCGCTTGCGTCCCTTCACCTTCTTGCCAGCGTCATAGCCACAAAGGCCCCCACTTTCAGTGGCTTTCACGCTCTGGCTGGCGATGATGGCGGCACTGGGAGCCGCATCCGATCCACTCATCAGGCGGCTGGCCTCAACCAGCGCCGCATTGATCAGATCCAGCACGCCAGCATCGCGCCAGCGATAGAAGTGATATTGCACGGTGGTGAAAGGCGGAAAGTCCTTCGGCAGCAGGGCCCACTGACACCCCGTGGCAGCAATGTAGAGGACGGCATTGAAAATCTCGCGCATCGGCCATTTGCAAGGACGGCCAACCTTCGAGGTGCGTCGAAGGAATGGTTCGATCAATGCCCATTCCTCATCCGTGCAATCGCTTGCATAGCGCAAGCCTCTTCGGTCATATTGCGGGCGAGTGATTTCAGTCCATGGCATCGTGATCCCCTCCGAATCGGCAATCCAAAGGGAATCACAACAGACTGAAATCACTCAACTTTAACTTTCGGTTGGGCTCTAATTGTTCACGTTCGACGGAAAAAACAGCCCTATCTGGGACAGCCCCATACTTTTCTTCAGGAAAAACGAGGCGTCCTGCTGGCTCAGGGGACGCCCCGGTGCCAGCAGGACATCATTTCTGGGTAGTGAGCTCAACTTTTTTCCTGGGCCGTGCCGGGCAATGGTGCCGCTGAGCAGGGCCTGAAGGAAACGCGCCCGCTTGACATGGCTTTCCTGTCCTTCAGCGCTGGCGGCGCAGGCGGATGTAGAAGGCACCACCGCCGCCGTGGCGCGGGTGGGCCGGTTGCCAGCCGGCAACGTGTTCCG
>JALSGU010000291.1 GCA_026982575.1 Paracoccaceae bacterium
TGGGGCTGACCCAGATAACCCAAAAAGAGGTTATGATGGGAAGCATGAGAAAGAGTCGCCTAAGTCACTACAAGCAAGACCGCCTCACGGAGCATTTTGTTTTGGGATAGACAGCGCGAACTGCCGCTAGCCTGTGTGGTGTGAACCGCAAAACCGCGGCTTTTTATTTTCGCCGCCTGCGCGAAATTATCGCCTATGAACTGGAGGCTAAAAGCGAAGCCATCTTTGGTGGTGAGATCAAGGTTGATGAAAGCTACTTTGGTGGTCGGCACAAAGGAAAGCGCGGGCGTGGTGCTGCGGGAAAAATTCCTGTATTCGGCTTGTTAAAAAGGGGTGGAAAGGGCTACACGAAGATTATTCCGGATGCCTCATGGGCCACGCTTGTCCCGATTATCAAACGTAAGGTCGTGCCCTGACAGCATCGTATATTCAGACTGCTGGAAAGGTTACAACGTGCTGGATGTGTCGGAATTTCACCACTTCCGCATCAACCATTCTAAGCTATTCGCTGACCGCCATAACCATATCAATGGCATCGCGAATTTCTGGAGCCAAGCCAAGCGTCATATGCGTAAATTCAACGGTATCCCTCAGGCCCAGTTCGGCCTATATTTGAAGGAATGTGAATGGCGTTTTAACAATAGTGAATCTTCAAGCCAGTTATTACTGCCAAGGCAATGGGTTAAGCGTCACTTGAAGTAATTATCTGGGCAGCTCCATATTTTACCATAGATGATCTGACATTTCCGGTTTTTATTTGGCGGGATGCACAGCCAAATTCCTTTGCCGATCAACCCGTCGCGAAACCAGTTGGCGTCATAGCCTTTGTCAGCCAGGAGAAATTTAGCAGCAGGCAGGTTGGGGGCCAGATTTCGCGCCCCGTCAAAGCCCGAAATCTGGCCCGCCGTCAGGTGCAGGCGCACGGGGCGCATCCTTTACCATCGCAAACGGCGTGTAATTTGGAAATCAGCCCGTTTGGGAATCCTTAATATTAATAGGTCCTGACCCCAGGTTGCTTTTGCCATATCTTTCCGGATTGTTTATGACTTTACCCATGGAAATCACCCTCAGCTATCTTGGCCTGCTTGCGTTCCTTGGCAAGGGTGCTTAACCCCATATCATCCAGAATGGCGTATATGGCCGGCAGTGCAAACAAAACCATCAACCCCGAGGTCATCAATCCAAAGGCCAGACTGGTCACCAGCGGGATCAGAATCTGGGCCTGAAGGCTGGTTTCGGTCAGAATCGGTAATAACCCGACAATGGTGGTAACAGAGGTCAGGAATATCGCCCGAAATCGCGCCCGTGCTGCCCGGGTTACGGCAATCGCCACGGTTTTGGCCTCGCCATGTTCGCGTTTTACAAAATCGACCAGCAGGATCGAATTGTTTACCACAACCCCCGCCAGCGCCACAAATCCCAGCATAGAGGGCATGGAAAAATCCAGCCCCATAAACATATGCCCATAAATAGCACCGGATAAGGAAAGCGGAATAATCAGCATCACCACAATCGGCTCCACATAAGAGCGGAACATAAAGCTAAGCAATAAAAACACCCCGACCAGCCCGATTAAGAATCCTTTGAGCATGGATTTCTGGGTTTTTTCAGCCTCGGCCCGCTGACCCTCTACGTCCAGCGAGACACCGGGATAGCGTTCCAGCAGGTCCGGCATAAAGCGGCTTAAGGTGTCGCTGACAATGGCGCTGGCATTGGCAATGCGGGTATCAATCGTGCCTTGTACGGTAACGGTCCGCATGCCGTTTTCGCGGTTGATGCGGCTATAACCCTGACCGATTTCGATTTTTGCAACCACGCTAAGCGGCACATAGCTGCCATCGGGGCGGGTGATGACAAAGTCATCAAATTGCGAAAGCGTGGCACCGTTGTCATCCGCCAGAAATGCCGTTACCTCTAGCAAATGGCCCTGCACCTGCATTTCGCTGACCCGGGTGCCAAAATAGGCAGCGCGCAACTGGTCGGCAACCATTGCGGCGGATATCCCCATCGGGGCGGCGGCATTGTTCAGGCGAATGCGCAATTCACGTTTGCCGGGGCGCAGATTATCCATCACCGAGGTTACCCCCTGATAGCTGCCGATCCAGTGTTGCAATTCAAGCGCCGCTGATTTCAGGTCTTCCAGATCATCGCCTTTCAGGCGCAGGTCAATGGCAATACCGGCAGGACCAATGGTGGATTCAGCGTATTTCAGGCTGATTACATCGGGCAATTGCCCCACCGCATCGCGCCAATGGGCCATGATATCATCAGGTCGGCTGATCCGTTCTGCCGATGGCAGCAAATCAACGCTGACAGTGGCCACATGGGCACCGCTTTCGAATGCATCGCGGTTCACGCCGTAAAACACCGAAACATGGCGGATAAGCTCTGCGCCATTTGGCTGCAAGGGTGACAGCTCGGCATTGGTCTTGCGTAAACCTTCCTCTAGTTGCGCAACGATGGTTTCGGTGCGCGCCAGCGGTGTGCCCTGGGGTAATAAAATCCGTGCTACAATGGTATCGCCATCCAGCTCGGGAAAAGCCACAAACTTCAGTGACCCGCCGGTAAGCATTCCTATGGATGACAACATCAACGCCACCGCAAGCCCCGCGGTAACATAGCGAAACCGGACGGTCAGATCGACCAGCGGCCCTACCAGATGCTCGCGTGTCCAGAAAAGCGCACCGTTGACCATTGCCGGGATGCCCCTTGGTTTGTGGCGGTGTTCCAATGTATGGACCAGGTGGTGGGGCAAAATAAGAAATGCCTCGACCAGCGAAACCACCAGCACAAACAACATCACCACCGGCACCACCCGCAATACCGCGCCCAGATCGCCGCTTAGAAATGCCAGAGACCCGAAAATCATGGCGGTGGTAGCAAAAGACGCAAGCACATTGGGAAATACCTGCGCAGCGCCTTCGCTGGCGGCTTGCAATGGTGTGCGGCCTTTTTCGCGCAGGCGGGCGATGTTTTCGGCAATAACAATCGCATCATCCATCAACAGTCCGATCACGATCAACAGCCCCAGCGTGGTCATCAGGTTCAGCGAATATCCAGCCACCCACATGAGGAAAACGCCACCCATAAACGAAACCGGCAGCCCCATCGCCACCCAGAATGAAAACCGGAAACCGAAAAACGCCCAAAGCACCAGAAACACCAGCCCCAGCCCTTGCAGCCCGTTGATCACCACCAGTTCAAGACGTTCACGCACGACGGATGCCGCATCGGATGTGATTTCCAGTGTGATGCCTTTTGGTGCTTGCTGGCGTTCATATTCCAGAAAATCCCTGATGGTATCAATGACGGTCAGGGCGTCATCCGCGCGGGTCTTACTGATATCAAGCACCGCCGCCAATTCGCCGTTAAAGGTTATCCGGTCGTCATCCTGGGCAAAACCTTCGGTGATTTGCGCAATCTCGCCCAATCGCACCTGCCCGCCATCCGGTGCAGAACGGATCACCAGATCTGCCAGGCTGTCAACGGTCTGGCGTTCTTCGGCAACCCGCACCAGCAGGGTTTCATCCATGGTTTCCAGACTTCCCGATGGCAGGTCAAGACTGGCGGTCTGGATGGCGCGCGCCACATCCGACACCGACAGGCCCAGTTTTCGCAGGGCCTCAACGTTTAATCCGATGCGTAATTCACGGGTTGAAAACCCCTTGATGTCTACAATCGGAATCCCGCTCCAGCGCAACATGCGGGTGCGGACATCCTCGGCGTAATCCTTTAGATCAATGCGGGTCGCGGGGCCGGTGATGGATACCGAAGCCACAAAATCCGTCAGCCCCAGCGGCTTGACCCGCAGGGTTTCGGCGCGATCGGGGAAATCGGTGATTGCCTCGACCTGGGATTTTACATCTGCCACAAATGCCTGAAAATCGTCGCCCTCGTTCATTTGGGCCACAGCCCTGCCAAGCCCCTCCAGCGCTTCGCAAGATTGGGTATCAAGGCTGGTTACCTCGCCCAAGGCGTCTTCGATGCGTTCACAGATTGCGGTTTCCACGTCTTCGGGGCGGGCGCCGGGATAAGGTACGGTGATTTCCACACGGCTGGGGCTGGCACGCGGAAAGGTTTCGCGCAGTAATTGTGGCCCGACCGCAATGCCGGATAGCAACAACAAGATCATTATCAGGTTGGAAATGGTTGGGTGGGCTGTAAAAAACCGGATCATCTAGCGGCCTCCCATGCCCAGAATGCCCTGGGTAAGTTCCGCATCGTTATGCAGTTCCAGCAACATGCCTTCGATGATCGGCACCGGGGTGCTGACAATTATCTTGTCACCCGCTGCAATGCCCTTTGTAATGATCGCCAGCCGGTCGCGGTAAAAAGATACGGTTACCGGAACCAGCCGCAACCGGTTTTCGGCATCTGCCAGCATGATTTTGCCACCACGCAATGCACTGCGTGGCACAGCAATACCATTGACCGGTTCGGCCAAAAGCACCGCCTCGACAAACATGCCTTTGGTCAGCGGCGGGCGGCTGCCCAGTTCGGCGCTATTATACGCATCGTCAACCCGTAGGAAAACACCCATAGTTCCGGTGTTCTGGTTGATGGTATTGCTGATCCGGTCAAGGGTTGCGGGCCAGATAACATCTTCATTTCCCAGCTTTAATACCACGTCGGCGCTGATTGAAATATCCCCCAAAAGCTGGTTAAGCGCTGAATCTTCCAGCGGTATTCCAGCCGATTCGGCACCATATTGGCTAAACAGAACCTGCATGTCCGATGCGGAAATCTGGGCTTCGACCTCGGCCGCGTCTATGCCGTCAAAACCGGCAATGGTCTGGCCGCTGCGCACCAATTGCCCGATCTGGATTGTAACCGTGCCAACCCGCGCAGCAAAGGGCAAGCGCAATTCGGTGCGCGCCAAATTCAATTCCGCGGTTTCAAGCGTGGCCTGATGTACGGCAATGGTTTCGGTTTGCACGCGCCGCTGGGTAGGCAGCAATGCCAGTGAGTTTTGCAACCCCTGCACCTTTTGGCGCTGGGCCAGATAGGCTGAATTCACCGCATCCAGTGCTGCTTGTGATGCGGCACCCGACGCACTTAGCTGGCGCAAACGCTCCAGTTCACGTTCTTTTAACACAAGGCTTTCCTGTTCGATTTCAAGGCTGGCCAAAAGATTGGATTCAGAGACTTCGATTTCGGCCAAACGTGCCTGAACCGCCCGAATATTGGCCCGCGCCTGCGCCGCCGCCAATTTGTAATCGCTGTCAGACAGGCGGACCAGCACCGCATCTGCCGGCAGAATTTCGCCACGCTTTAACATCGGGTTTACATATTCAACCGTGCCGGTGACCTGTGCGATGGCCTCATAGCTGCGCGCCGGGGCAATCACCCCGAACCCGCTGGCGCGCGGCGAAATATCGGTTGCGCTGGCGGTAACAAATCGCACAGCAATCGCGCGTTCGGCAATTTCGGTCTGGGCCGGTTCGGGTTTGGTGGCAATTGTATAGGCCACAAACCCGACCCCCATTGCAATAAACGGCACTGTCATCAGCACAATTTTGAAAATGACTTTCATGATATTTCTCCTTTGCGGATAAATCCGGCAAGTAATAAATCCAGTAATCTCGGCCCGTCTTTTAGCAATATGCCACGGTCACCTTTAACAATCATTCGTAAAATCAGGCTTTGAATGATGCCGAAAATCAACAAAGCCGCATCTTGCGGGTTCAGGGTATCGTTAAATACCTTGTTTTTGATCGCGCGGCGTACATTCTTTTCCAATTCGCGCTGAAATCCTGCCATTGCGGGTTGAATCTGTCCTCGGAAAACCGTCTGGCCGTGGCTGTCGACCCGCATTGTCATTAATTCAGGCAGGGCAGGGTTTTGAAAAACCAGATCAAGATGGGCTGATACTAGTTGTTTTAAGGTCGCAACCGGTTCCAGGTTGGCCTGCGCTGCGTGGGTGACGTTATCGCTGATTTTTCCGGCAAGCTGTTTGGAAACTTCCCTCCAAATATCCTGTTTGGTTGGGAAATGTTTGTAAATTGCAGGTTGGGTCAAGCCAAGCCGGTTTGCAATCATTCCTGTGGACACCATTTCCGGTGCGTGAATATATGCCAGCTCCAGCGCGGCTTGTCCGATTTCCAGCTTGCGCCTTTCGCCAGTTATTCGTTTGGTCAATGTCATCGGTGCCCCCGGCGCAACAATCCGGTCACAGGTTCAAGCTGCCTCGCCAAATGGGTTGATTTTGTAATTTGTGCCAAAAAACTATCCTAATGCAAATTAGGTTATTGATCTATAACTATCTGGCCGGCTGTCAAGTAGGCGAGGCATCAGATATACGATAAAACCGGTACTCACTGTGACCGCACCATCGCAGACAGCACACTATCTGATCTGGGTATCGCGCCCGGATCACGCCGCCCCCTGTTTGGGAGCAATAGGTCCTGGCCCTGGTTCTTAAAATTCCAGGATGTCAGGCCTTCAATGTCACTTTGTTTGTGCCCGTTGACGATGGCGGTAAGGATGCCGCACGCCTACATCGGCATAATGTGGTTGTCATCCGGTGATGTGGCGGGTATTCTGAGAGCCAACCCCGCCATTGCAACTTGCGCTTCAGCACATGGTAATGCTGCTGGATACGCGTCGATTGTTAACCCGAGGCACCTCGCGCGAGCACGGAAAATAGGGGTTCTCGTGCGAGCACGGAAAATAGGGGTTAATGCGTTCAAGATGCGTTCCTGAAAGCCAATAACGATCTGACATGGGCAGGCCCTCCTGCGTTCATTGAATCAGACGTTAGGTCATTTGGGAATCCCGGGTATTAATAGATCCTGACCCTGGGTATGCCCCCTGCGGAGGTGGGCGCGGCCAGCATCGCGCTGATTAATGCGGCCTTGAGTGTATGTTTTTTGATCCCCTTTTCTATGGAGGCAGGGTAATATAATACACACAAAAGGTGGTAACAGTTTTGTGTTATCCGCCGGTATGGCTCATGTGGCGCGACATTTCGCCGACAATTTTTTGGCGGGAATAGTCAAAATCATGGCCTTTGGGTTTATGTTCAATGGCTTTGCGAATGGCGGCATGTAGGGGCGCATCAGTGGTCAGGTTATCGCGCATTACCGCGCGCAGGTCGGATTCGTCTTCCTGACCCAGGCACATGAATAACTGGCCGGTGCAGGTCAGCCGCACGCGGTTGCAACTTTCGCAAAAATTATGGGTCAGGGGGGTGATAAACCCGATCCGGCCACCGGTTTCTTTCACCCGAACATAGGTGGCAGGGCCGCCGGTATTCAGCGGAATATCGGATAAGGTCCAGCGGCTGGCCAGCTCAGTGCGCACATCCGACAGGGGCCAATACTGATCCAGCCGGTTATCATCGCCCATATCGCCCATGGGCATGACCTCGATAATGGTCAGATCAAAACCGCGTGTCCCGCACCAAGCCACCATATCATGAATTTCATCATCATTGGTGCCTTTTAATGCCACTGCATTGATCTTGATCGCCAGCCCTGCTTTTTGGGCGGCATCGATACCGTCCATTACCTGGCCGAACCGCCCCCAGCGGGTGATTTTTGCAAATTTTGCATCATTCAGGGTATCCAGCGACACATTCACCCGCCGCACCCCCGCATCCCATAGGGGTTGGGAAAATTTTCCCAGTTGAGATCCGTTTGTGGTCAGGGTCAATTCACGCAAGGCCCCCGATGCCAGATGGCGGGACATTTTGTCAAAAAACGTCATGATGCCTTTGCGCACAAGGGGTTCGCCACCGGTGATCCGCAGCTTTTTCACACCGAGATCAACAAATGCGGAACACATGCGGTCCAGTTCTTCCAGCGATAACAATTCTTTTTTGGGCAGAAAAGTCATGTTTTCGGACATGCAATAATAACAGCGAAAATCGCAGCGGTCGGTAACAGAAACCCGCAGGTAATCCACGGTGCGGTTAAACGGGTCAATCAGGCTTGGAATCTGGGTCATTTGATGAACTTATGCCTGCTGCGGGGTAAGGGCAAGTAAATTGCTTGGCAATGTAAATTTCACCGCTATGGTGTGCGGGAAAAGAGGAAAATATGCAGCCTGAAACACTGATCCGGAACTCCGCTAACTGGCAAGATATGCGGAATTCATTTCGCTGGCCGCAGCCCGAATTCTATAATATTGCCGAACAAATCGTGGAGCGCTGGGCACGGGCCGAACCTGATCGTCTGGCGCTAAGCTATCTTGATCTGGACGGGGGCTTGCGCGAATATAGCTATCTTCAGCTATCAAGGGATTCCTCAAGGTTGGCAAACACCCTGGCGGCGCATGGTTTGCGGCGCGGAGATCGCTGTGCGGTGCTGCTTCCCCAAACCCCCGAAACCATTTTATCCCATCTGGCCTGTTACAAGCTGGGCGCTATTGCCGTGCCGCTGTTTACCCTGTTTGGCGAAGACGGTTTGCGCTATCGGTTGCAAAATGCCGGCGTATCGGCTGTGATTACAGATGGGGCGAATTTGCACAAAATCGTCAATATCCGCGATGATCTGACGACCCTTGAAACCGTATATTCAATTGATCGGGCCGAATCCGGCGCAAAGGGATTCTGGCAGGAGCTTGATTTGGCATCTGACAGCATTGAATGCGCCAGAACCGGCCCCGACGACCCGGCTTTTATCAGCTATACCAGCGGCACAACCGGCCCGCCAAAGGGGGCGCTGCATGCACACCGGGTGTTGCTGGGGCATTTGCCGGGGGTTGAAAGCCACCATAATTTCTTGCCTCAAAAGGGCGACCGTCTGTGGACACCCGCCGACTGGGCATGGATGGGCGGTCTGACAAATGTGATGATGCCAGCGCTTAATTACGGGGTGCCGCTGGTGGCGCATCGCATGGCCAAATTTGACCCCGAACATGCGTTTTGGCTGATGGAAAACCTGCAAATCCGCAATGTATTTCTGCCGCCTACCGCGCTGAAATTAATGCGGCAAGCGGTGGTAAAACCTGTAAATCTGCGCTCGGTCGGGTCGGGCGGGGAGGCTTTAGGTGCGGAATTGCTGGATTGGGGCCGTGAAAAGTTCGGCACGACCATCAATGAATTTTACGGGCAAACCGAATGCAATCTGGTGCTGGGCAATTCCCACACGGTTTTTGCGCCGCGTGATGGGTCAACCGGAAAAGCCGTGCCGGGCAGTGAAGTGGCCATTCTCGATAGCGAAGGCAACCAATTACCCGTCGGAGAGACCGGCGAAATCGCCATAAAACGCGGCGCGCCACAAATGTTTCTGGGCTATTGGCAGCAGCCCGAAAAAACTGCTGAAAAATTCAGCGGAGACTGGCTGCGAACCGGTGACGAAGGGATCTGCGACAAGGATGGGTATTTTCATTTTTCCGCACGGCAAGACGATGTGATTACGTCATCAGGGTATCGCATTGGCCCCTCGGAAATTGAAGATTGCCTTGCCAGTCACAGCGATGTTGCCATGGCAGGGGTAATCGGCGTGCCTGACCCAGTGCGCACTGAAATTGTCAAAGCATTTGTCGTGGTGGCGCCGGGCAAAGCCACTGAAGCCTTGAAGGTCGAGCTGATAAAACGTGTACGGTCCCGGATTTCCCCGCATGTGGCCCCGCGTGAAATCGAATTTATTGATGCATTGCCAATGACCGCCACCGGAAAAATCATGCGGCGTGCGCTGAAAAAGCAGAATTAGCTGTGGTTTTCCAGCATCCCGCGCACCAGCGCCAGTTTTTCCAATACCAGCGATTTGTCAGCCCTGCTTTCAATGTTCAGCCGCACCAGGGGTTCGGTGCTGGAGGATCGTAAATTCATGCGCCATTGACCGAAACCCATGCTCAGACCGTCGGCGTGGCTGATGCTGGCACCATCTGAAATCAGCGTATTTTCAACCGCCTGAATGGCTGATTTCGGGTCTTTGATGGTGAAATTGAATTCACCCGACGACGGGAATTTCTCAACTCTGTCTTTAACCAGATCCGCCAGAGATTGGCCGCTGGTCGAAACCAGTTCGGCAATCAGCAACCACGGGATCATGCCGCTATCGCAATACATAAAATCCCTGAAATAGTGGTGCGCGCTCATTTCTCCGCCATAGATCGCGTTGTGTTTGCGCATCGCGGCTTTTAGAAACGCATGGCCGGTTCTGGCCTGAATGGCGGTGCCGCCAAGGGTTTCAACAATATCCTGTGTGTTCCAGATCATACGCGGATCATGGATAATTGCCGCACCCGGATTGGATGCCAGCGCCTGCTGGGCCAACAACCCGACAATATAATACCCGTCAATAAATGCGCCGCTATGGTCAAAAAAGAAACAGCGGTCAAAATCGCCGTCCCATGCAACGCCAAAATCAGCGCCGTGTTGGCGCACGGCATTGGCGGTGCGCGGTTGGTTTTCGGGCAGCAACGGGTTGGGAATGCCGTTGGGAAAACCGGCATCGGGGTTGTGATCCATGCGGATAAATTCGATCGGCGCATTGGCGGCCAAAAGCTGGCTTGCGATTTCATCAAATGTCGGGCCGGCAGTGCCGTTGCCCGCATTTACCAGAATTTTAAGCGGGGCCATTTTGGCTGGGGTGATAAAAGAAAGCACCTTTTTGGCATATTCTGCCCGCAAATCGCGGGTTTTCAAGCGGCCTTTTTGGCCGGGAAATTCAAAATCCGCGGCCTCGGCCAGTTTGCGGATATGGGCAAATTCGGTTTCAGGGTCCAGCGGGCGCGCGCCTTTGCCGACCAGTTTCATGCCGTTATAATCAATGGGGTTGTGGGATGCAGTGATTTCGATGCCGCAATCGGTTTTCAAAAAATCCGTGGCATGGTAAATTTCTTCGGTGCCGCATTGGCCGATGTCAAATACATCAACCCCCATATCCAGCATGCCGTTAATAACTGCCGCCTTTAATTCATTGCTGGTGGCGCGGCAATCCGCGCCAATGACAGCGGTTTTCAATTTGGCAAATGTGGCAAAAGCCGCACCGATATCATAGGCAATATCCGTGTTCAGTTCGGGGCCAAGGCGGCCGCGAATATCATATGCCTTAAAGCAATTCAAAACCCGCAAATCAAATTTCCTTTTGCTTGTTCCTTAACAGATAACTGCCAATATTCTTAAAATTCATTAAATATTGGCGATATAAAGACAAATATTTAACCGGTTGCGCGCGCCAGCGATACCGGTTTTTCATATTTTGCCGATAAAACCGCAACATGTTTTTGAAAAAAAATCACAATTCGGGCTTTTTGCCAATCTGGCGCCTTAGCGGCCGGCAATGGCGGTTTTTGCTGGTGCATGTGCTGGTTTTTTCGGTTCTAACAGGGTTTCTTTGGGGCCTGCCTGTCAGGGCCGAACCGATCTTGTTGTCGCAAAATTTTGAACTTGGCGCGGCGGATGAATTTGAACGCCAACTGACCGAGGAAATTGATACCGTCATTCTGGCAGTTTCCGGCGGTTATCTGGTAGAGGGCATGGAAATTGGCCGCATCATCCGCGCACGCGGCCTGAAAACCGTGGTGCCAAACGGGGTTGCCTGTCTTTCGGCTTGTGCCGAGGCATTTCTGGGCGGCGCAACAATGCAAATCGATGGCACAGTGGCGTTTCACATCCCGCGCGTTGCGCAAACGCTTTCGCGCGATGATGCCTTTACCCAAGGTCTGGCAGGGGGCACATTAACCGCAATTTACCGGTTTGAAATGGGGTTCGGGTTTGAATTGACCCGAACCATCAACCGCTGGACAACCGATAAAAGGTTGCTGGCATTTGATAGCACCGCAGAATTATTACGCTATAAAGACCCCGAAAGCGGCCCGAAACTGCCGCGTTTCTATGAGCGCTAAGTCAGATATTTACCGGCAATTTTGGCAGCAAAAGGCTGCATGGCCTCGCCGTGACTTGCCAAAAACAGGCTTGCGCGGCTCGGGTCGTGTTTTGACAAATCCCTGATCCACCAGCCAATGGATTTCTGGATAAACCATTCTTTGTCAGCAACATATTCCGCGGCCCAGCCCAGAATGCGTTCGCGTTCAGATGTTTGTTTTTCCGACAGATAATTCAGCTTTGCCCATGGCAAGGTCATCACCAATGCCGCGCGGCGAGACCACATATGGCCGGATTCCACCCAAAGCGCCACATCGTCAAGCCGCGACGGATTTGCCACCAACCGGCGCGCGCCAGCCGAACATGCCTGATCGGCAATTGCCCATGTGTCAAATTCCGGCACCCATGATTTAATCAAATCCCATGCGGGTTGATCATCGGGTTTTATGCGGGCCTGAACAAGCAGTTTCGCAGCAGCTATGCGGGCCTCAAAAATATCGGATTGCCAAAGCATATCGGCCAGCGCCACCCGCCCGGCAACATCCATATGGCCGCGCCATTCTTTGACCAGAACATCAATTTGCGGGTTGGAAACCCCCAGATATTCGCGTTTTGCCTTATGATAATCTGCCATTTCAACGGCTTTGTCTGCATCTGACAGGGTTTGCAATTGTTCCAGTCCGGTCACTTTTTGGCCTTTAGGCTGCGCAAGCGGTCCATCAGGCGTTTGCCCATGCCGGGTTTGTTTTCCTGGCGTGCGCGTGCCAGACCAAGCGCATCGGCGGGCACGTCTTTGGTGATGACAGAACCCGAGCCGATCAGGGATTCATCCCCGATATTCACCGGCGCGACCAGTGCCGTGTTCGACCCGATAAAAGCACCTTTGCCAATCACGGTTTTATGTTTGAAAACCCCGTCATAATTGCAAAATATCACCCCTGCGCCAATGTTGGTATTTTCGCCGATATGCGCATCGCCCACATAGGCCAGATGGCCGATTTTGGCGCCTTGGTCAATTTGCGAGGCCTTGATTTCAACAAAATTCCCCACCCGTGCATTGCCGCCAATTTCAGCACCGGGGCGCAAGCGGGCAAACGGGCCGATGGTGGCACCATTTGAAATATGGCAGCCTTCAAGGTGGCTGTTGGCGCGGATTTCAACATTGTTTTCCACCGTCACATCGGGGCCGAAAAACACGTTGGGCTCAATGGTTACATCGCGCCCCAACACCGTATCAAGCGCCAGAAAAACAGTTTCGGGCGCGGTCATGGTAACACCGTTTTGCAACGCATTTTTGCGGGCGCGGGTTTGGAACGCGGCTTCGGCCTTGGCCAGATCAACGCGGCTGTTTACCCCGAGGGTCTGGGATTCATCACATGTAATTGCTGTGCAGGCCTGCCCGCGCGAATTGGCAATTTTGACAATATCGGTCAGATAAACCTCGCCATCGGTGTTTTTATCGGCCACCTCGTCCAGCAGTGAAAACAGGGTTTTGGCTGAGGCGCAAACCACGCCCGAATTACAAAACCCGATTTCCAGTTCTGATTCCGTGCAATCCGCGGCCTCTATAATGGCGGTTAGCGCATGGTCTTTGACCACCAAACGGCCATAACCGCCGGGGGTTTGGGCGTTAAAACCCAGCACCACAACATCATTTCCGTTGCTGCGGCTTTCCAGCATGGCTTGCAGGGTTTGGGGTTGCACAAACGGCGTGTCGCCATAAAGAACAATCACATCACCGTCAAAATCCCGCAGGGTTTCAGCCGCCTGCAAAACCGCATCGCCGGTGCCGTTCTGGTGTTTTTGCCAGACAGTTTCAACATCGGGGTCAATTGATTTCGCCAGTTTTTCAACCTGTTCGCCTTGATGCCCCACAACAATCACGGTTTTTTCGGCGTCAATCTGTGCGGCGCTGTGCATGGCGTGGCCCAGCAAGGACACCCCCGCAAGCCGGTGCATTACCTTGGGCAGGTCGGAATTCATCCGGCTGCCTTGGCCTGCCGCCAGAACGATAATTGCTGTGGCCATACCCGTGCCCCTAGCTTTGGGCGCGACGGCGCGGGCGATGGCGACGACGGCTGTTTGGTTTGGCATCGGGGCGTTTTACAGCGCGTGGCGGCTGGGGAATCGCATGGTCAGGCAGTGCTGAACCATCAGCGGCCAATGCCGGTATTTTAATCTTGATCAGCCGTTCAATGGCGCGCAGCAGCTTGATTTCATCAGGCGTGCAAAACGATACCGCCAACCCCGAGGCACCGGCCCGCGCGGTGCGGCCAATACGATGCACATAGGATTCCGCCACATGGGGCAGGTCATAATTCACCACCAGTTCAACGCCCGGCACATCAATGCCGCGCGCCGCAATGTCGGTGGCGATCAGCACCGGCATGGTGCCTTTTTTGAAAGCATCCAGCGCGCGGGTGCGTTGGCCTTGGGATTTATTGCCATGAATGGCCGCCGCGCCCAGATTTTCGGAATTCAGCTTGCGGGCGATTTTATCCGCGCCGCGTTTGGTGCGGCAAAACACAATAATACGTTTGCCCGCATGGGTGCGCACCAGTTTGGTCATGGCGTTTACCTTGCCGTCCACAGGCAGGTGCATCACGCTTTGGCTGATTTTATCAGCGGTTTTGGCGATCGGGGTTACCGCGACCTCAATCGGGTCATCCAGATGATCAGCCGACAATTTGCGGATCTCGCGCGGCATGGTTGCGGAAAACAGCAAGGTCTGGCGTTTGGCGGGCAGCAATTTCAAAATGCGGCGGATGGCAGGCATAAAGCCGATATCCAGCATCTGGTCGGCCTCGTCCAGCACGATGGTTTCAATATTGTTCAGACGCACGGATTTCTGACTGACCAGATCCTCTAGCCGCCCGGGCGTTGCCACCAGAATATCAATGCCGTTGCGAAGCGCCGATTGCTGGCGTTTGATCGGCACACCGCCAACCACACAGGTGGAGCGCAGCGATAATTTTTGCCCGTAATCCTGCACGCTTTTTTCAATTTGCGCCGCAAGTTCACGGGTGGGCGACAGGATAAGCACCTTGACAACGCGGTCTTTGCCGCGTGCTGATCGGCCTTGCAGTTTTTGCAAAAGCGGCAGGGTGAACGCGGCGGTTTTGCCGGTGCCGGTTTGCGCGAGGCCAACAACATCGCGGCCATCTAAAATGGCGGGGATGGCTTTGGCCTGAATGGGGGTCGGGGTCTCGTAGCCTTGGTTTGCCAAGGTTTCGAGCAACGGCTTGATTAAGCCGAGCGATTCAAAATTCACGTAAAAATCTTTCTGTTTTTGGCGCGATATGCGCGGTGGAGCGGTCGGGTGCGACAGGCTCCAGCAATTGGGCTTGAGTGGCCGCATGGCAGGGTTTTCTGCCATCTAGTGGCCTTATGGACCGGTTGTCGGCGATATGTCAAGCTGTAGGGTTAAGACCACTGATCGTCACGCTGGGCCGCTGCCGGGAAAGGTCCTGACCTTAGAGCGTCCTTTAGCACAATGGCACCGTATTTCCCGTTCATGTGGGTGAGATCATCTATTTTCTGCAATGGCATACCTTTCTTTCTGTGTGGCTGCCGAAATCCGCGAAGCCCGACTGCGTATTCGAGCTTACTTTGCAGTGTCTCGCCATAGGTTTCTTTCGGCTGCGGCATTAGGCTGGCCCCGCGGGGCGACAGGAACGCATTGTTCAATACCGAAAGCTCATCAAGGTAATTCAATGCTGACGGGCCAGAATCTGGCTGCCGTGAAGCAGGGAAGGGCGCATGCACAAACAGTACGTTTTTTGAAGTTAGGGCCCTGATCTTCAGAAATAAACCATAGGCGCTGGACTGATGTAAAGACCGCTCCAGCGCACGGTTGACGACCTGCAAGGAATACAGTCGTTGATCTACCCCGTGCCACCATGTATGTCCGCCCACCACAATCACACGGTCGGCGCTGCTGAAATCTATATCGCCGTTATTTCCGTTAGCCTGTTCGAATTGTTGTTGCAGCTCGGGGCTGGTGGTTTTCAAAACCTGCCGTGTCTGATCAGCAACCAGTGTTTTATAAAACGTCCCGCGGAACCCGTAAAACCCAATGGTAACACCCGGGAATTCGCCTGAAATCTCTGCCCACCCAAGGCTTAGCGCCCGGACATGGGAGTTCCCGATAATAACAACTTCTGTGTTACTCACTGGATCCGCCAAGCTCGGCATACATTTCCAGAATTTCTTCGTCACAATGCAGTTCATCGACGCTGTCAGAGAGAGGGGGCGAGGGAGGCATTTTCCGCGCAGGCGCGGGAGTGGCACAGGCGGTGGCCCCCCTGAAAAACTCTGCCATTACAAACGCCACCCCTTCCGGGGTTACACTGCGTAAATTTGGCATAAAAAACCCGCCCCGAAAGACCGGACTGTTGATAATTTCATATGACGGAAAGTAGTCCACAAAATCGAAATCATTTACAGCAGTTACAGTCGCCGCGCGCAAAATAGATTTGGAAGCACTGGTCGCAACCAACACATGTTGGCCTGAATTTGTGGCCACCAGCGGCACGGGTGATACAGTAAGCAATACTCTGATATTTTTGTTGATTTCCCGCAGCAGGCTAATAGCTTGCCGCAGTTTGGCCACCACAAACTCGCTATCCTGTGCGACATACTGGTGGATATTTTTGTCAAAGTCGCCTGCTGTGGTTCCCGGGCACATGGGGTACTCAACGCCGGATTCCGTGTTGAACCACGATTCTGTCAGGCCAAGGGTAAATACAAATATATCGGCTTTTTTAACTATGGCATTAAGCGCATTGAGCGTAACATTTCGAGAGCGCATCATTTCTGCCCCGGTTTCAAACCCGTTTGGCTCGATTGCGGGGCGGAATGGATCATAAAACCGGCCGCTTTTTTGCCACACCTCCTCTGACGGAGCGGTTTTGCCGGTGGCCCAAAGCAGCCATTGCAGCAGGAGCGAAGCAGTATAGATGTTCCCGGTCCGGGCCGAGAATACATTGTAATTGAAAATGTGTTGATCTGCTTCAGAAAACTCCTTTGGGGGGTGTTCTGCATTGATCCACGAATATCCGTTTTTAATAAGAGCCTTGCTGAAGTGCTGGGCAAAACATGAGCCAAAAGTAGCTATTCTGGTTTGGGGCCGGACAGCAAATTTAGGGTCCCACAAATCCCGGATTTCCAGAGGGTTACATGCCGCAACAGCGGGTTTCCAAAAGGCTGTTTTGGGGAGGGATTTATAAGGATGCGTCATGTCTCTATTGCTAGAGACATATTTTGAAATAGGCAATATAGTTTCTGGCTGTGCGGGAATCCGGGTAAAGACCGGAGCGTCTGGCCATGCAAGAGATTGAAAAAGCAGGTGCGACCCAGTAAGGCTGTAATAGAAATGCATAACCGACTAAAGTAAAAAAGAAATCTATGACCGAAGACGTAAAACTTCCGGAAATTCAAACCTTCGAAAATGTTGTTGTAACTCCGCATGTGCGTAATGCTGCGGGCCGCACCATGCCTTCCGGGCCAATTTGGCCTGACTGGGCAAGCCAGATACTTGCGCGCCACTGTCGGCACGGTTTTCCCGAGGATCGGGAGCCGCCCTGGCCGGAAAAGGTAGAAGTATATGTGGATGAACCAATGATCTGGTGCGGTATGGCCCATCCACATTTTGGTCACTTCATGTCGGAATTTGCCCCGCGTATCCTTCAGTCCAAACAACACGGGCAGGGAAGCCCGTTGCTCTTTGGGTGCTCTTACCCGAAAATGATCGAAACGGGTGCGCTTGAGGATACCCCCAGGCACTTCCGGTTTGTACTGGATTGGTATGGTGTGAAACCGGAAGAAGTCCGTTTTTGCACCAAGGTTATGCAGGTAAAAACCCTGAAAGTAGCAGCGCAAGCCGAGCAGCTTGTAAGCTTGACCCGAAAAAAAGAACCGCCGAGTATAGCAGAGGAATACCTTGATTTACTGGATGAAAACACCGCTAGAAACAATTTTGTTCCGATTCCGAACAGAGTCGTTTATGTCTCGCGGGGCAAGATGCCGGCATTCCGGGGTAATCATCTCGCGGCCAAGTACCTTGACACGGTGCTGGAAGCCCTCGGGGTTACAGTTTATTATCCGGAGCACAATCCGCTTGGCCATCAGATTGCCACCTATGCAGGCGCGCAAGAGCTGATCTTTGCCGAAGGATCGGCCATTCATGGTGCCCAGATTTTGGGGCGAAGCTTTAATAATCTTACCATTTTAAACAGGCGCACCGATACCAGATTGGTTGAAAAAAACATGGTTCCTCGCTGTAAATACTTTTCCTTTATTGATGCCCTGAGCCATATATTTGTCTTTAATGATCCAAGCAACAAACCCATGCCGGCCTTTGCTATGGCTAAATTCAACCTTGATCAGTTGTTCAAGGATTTTAAGGATCGTGGCATAGATCTGGCGCAAGCATGGAATATGGCCGCATATAACCAAGCCGTCGAGGAAAGCTTGATGGCGTGGGTGACCGCCACCCAGAGCCGGCCCAACCGGCAGGGCCTGGAGATCGACCAATCCACGCTTATTGCTACCCTGCGACAAGCCGGGCACGGTGCTGCAGCAGATCATTTAATAGCGATTATGCCCTAGATATCGGATGCCGATGTAATTACTTTGCTTAGCAACCCGTATTTGATGGCCTCATTCGTATTCAGCCAGAAATCACGCCGCGTGTCTTTGGCAATTTTTTCCGGTGTCTGGCCGGTGGCCTCGGCAAAAATGCGTTCAAACCGTTCTTTCATAATTTCAAGCTGCTGGGCCTGAATTTCAATATCGGAGGCTTTGCCGCCAATGCCGCCACTGGGTTGATGCAGCAAAAAACGTGTATTTGGCAGGCAAAAACGGTTTTCCTTTTTGGCGCCGATAAAAATCAACGCACCGGCACTGGCCACCCAGCCAGAACCGATCACACGCACCACCGGTTTAATGAATTTAATCAGATCATGCACCATATCGCCCGATTCAACATGGCCACCGGGTGATGAAATAAACATGGTGATCGGATCATCGCTTACGGCTGCCAATGCCAACAGGCGTTCGGATGTGGTTTTGGCCAGCTTGTCGTTGATTTCGCCAACCACGGTAACATACCGGTTTTCAAAGGTAATACGCTCGGGCGAAAACGCCTTGTCTTTTTCGTCTTTATCGTCGCTCATGATCAATGCCTTATGTCTGTGTTTCCATAGCTATCGCATTTTCCCCAACAGAGTGTAAACCGCATAAATCAAAGCGGCAGGGGGCGTTGCTCGGCGATGGTTTCCATAGCGAAATAAGACGTAACCGAATCCAGTTCAACCTTTGCGATCAATCTTTGGTAAACATGGTCATAACTGGCCATATCTTGCGTGACGACCTTAAGCATATAATCATAATCCCCGCCGATGCGGAAAAAATCGATGACCTCGGGGATGGTGCCAACATGGGCGCGAAAGGTTTTTAACCAATCGGATGAATGGTGCCGCGTGCGCAACATTACAAACACCACCAGCCCCAGCCCCAGTTTCTGGCGGTCCAACACGGTTGTTTGGCCGGTGATCACCCCGTTTTGACGCAGATTTTGCAATCGTCGCCAGCAGGCATTTTGCGAAAGCCCGACAACTTCGGCCAGCTCACGCTGGGATTTTGACGAATCCTTTTGCAAAGCCGCAAGGATATTTCTATCAATTTGATCTATATTTTTAGCATTCATACGATCATTTGACACAATATTTTAGGGGAATGCAATGTAAAGCGGGATGATTATTGCCGGTTTATCGCGGAAAATACCCCGAACAGCAAGGAATCACCCAATGACATTAGATATTTTTCGCAATTCTCTGGTTACAGAAAATATTCTTGCGGATCTGCGTGATGGCCTGATTGGCGAGGGGGTGATGATTCCCTCGGCAAACGGCGATGTGCCGCTGGTCTATGCAGATTACGTGGCCTCGGGGCGGGCATTGCAGCAGGTAGAGGATTATGTGCAAAAACATGTGCTGCCATTTTACGCCAACACCCATACCGAGGATTCGTTTTGCGGGCGTTATACCGGCCAGCTGCGTGAAGCCGCGCGGGCAGAAATTGCGCGACTGACTGGCGCAAGCGATGGTAATTCCGTGGTTTTCACAGGCTCGGGCGCCACTGCGGGGCTGAACCGGTTGGTGGCATTGTTGAATGTGGACAAAGCAAAAAATCCGGTGGTTTTTATCGGGCCATACGAGCATCATTCAAACATTCTGCCATGGCGTGAAAGCCGCGCAAAAGTGGTGGAAATACCCGAAACCAAAAATGGCGGACCGGATCTGGCCGCACTGGCACAAGCGCTGGAACATCACGCGGATGCAGACCTGAAAATCGGCAGCTTTTCGGCAGCATCGAATGTAACCGGCGTGATCACCGATACCGATCCGGTAACAAGGTTGTTAAAATCCAACGGCGCGCTGGCGGTGTGGGATTATGCCGGTGGTGGCCCGTATCTGGCCATCGATATGGCAACAGGAACAGATGCGGAAAAAGACGCGGTTGTAATTTCACCCCATAAATTCCCCGGCGGGCCGGGGGCATCGGGGGTGATGATCGTGCGGGATGCAGCTGTTAAACGCCAAACGCCAACTTGGCCGGGCGGCGGCACGGTGGCCTTTGTTTCGCCGTGGGAACACGAATATCTGGATGATATTATTTCGCGTGAAGAGGCCGGAACCCCGAACATTATCGGTGATATCCGCGCGGCGCTGGCCTTTATTGTCAAAGATGTCATTGGTCAAAAAACCATCGAAGCGCGCGAGGCAGAGCTGAACGCCATGGCCATCAAAGGCTGGGCGGATAACCCGTATCTGACATTGCTTGGCACAGAAATGGACCACCGCTTGCCGATATTTTCGTTTCTGGTGCATGACGCGGCTGAAAACAGCATCCATTACGCCGAGGTCACCCAAAAGCTGAGCGACATTTACGGCATCCAGTCCCGTGGCGGCTGCGCCTGTGCAGGGCCATACGGCCATCGGCTGCTGGAGGTAGACCAACCCCATTCAGAATCCCTGCACCGGCAGCTAAGTGCTGGTGATCTGCAAGCCAAACCCGGCTGGATCCGCCTGAATTTCAGTTATTTGATGAATGACAAAACTGCGCAATACATCATCGATAGCGTTGATGAACTGACCCGTGATCTGGCCAGCCAGCACCGTCTGGCAGGCTGAAAGGCATTGAATTAACACCATCACATTACGCCAAAGCCGGCCAGCGCTTGGCTTTTGAGGGAAGGTCGCTTAAATGGGTTCATAAGAGCAGCACTAAAACGTGAACGGCTTATATAGAACCCACCAAGGAAAATTGATGGCAACGCCTTCTCCTTTAGTCAGCATCATAACCCCGAGCCATAATTGCGCGTCTGTGATCACAGAAACACTGCGCAGCGTGCAATCCCAGACCTTTACGGATTGGGAGCATATCATCATTGATGACGCCTCCACCGACAATAGCCGTGTCATCCTTGAAGCCCATTGCGACCAGGAACCGCGTGCGCGCTGGATCGGGCTTTCGCAAAATCAGGGCGCGGCGGTGGCACGCAATGCGGGAATAGACGTGGCGCGCGGGCGCTATATTGCTTTTCTGGATTCAGATGATCTTTGGTATCCCGAAAAACTGCGCGCCCAGCTGGAATTTATGAACAAGGGGAATATTGCATTTTCGTTTTGCAGCTATGATAAAATCGATGAACAGGGTAAAATTATCGGAGAAGTAATTGCGCCAAAGCAACAGCGATACAGAGATCTTTTGAAAAACAATACGATTGGCTGCCTTACCATGATGTATGACACCAAAAAACTGGGTAAAATCCCCATGCCGCTTATCCGCTTAGCACAGGATTTGGGGTTATCCTTGAGTCTGTTAAAAAAGACTAAATATGCCTATGGCATGCAGGATAAACTAGCCCAATACCGCATTCGCAGCAATTCAATTTCGGCCAACAAAGCCAGCGCTGCCAAATTCACATGGAAGCTGTATCGCGAGGTTGAAAAACTGCCTTTGCCCAAAGCAATTTATTATTTCACACATTACGCTGTGAACGGCATCATCAAAACATATCTGAAATAATGCAGGGAGCCGGATGATGGATGCACAAATCATGCTAATCGGAAGTTCTGGTCGCGTTGGCAAAATGGTTGGTGCTGGCTGGCGAAGCTCAAATCGCCCATGGCGTAATGCACCCTTTCAGGTTCGCAATGGCACGGCGCCAATATCACCCGGAAAAATTGTCTGGGATGTGGATAATGGTTTGGAACCTCTTTTGCGCTGGATAGAAAGCTATGGCGAGATATCGGCTTTTGTTGTTTTGGCAGGAACCACACCGGCGACTGGCGCAGACATGGGTGCAAATATCCATATTGCAACAAAATATCTGGATGCTGCGCTGGCGGCATCTGTGCCCCGTGTATTGCTGGCCTCTTCTTCGGCAGTTTATGGCCCGGGCGATGGCACGCCCCTTTCCGAGACCGCTGCATGTAACCCGATAAATGCTTACGGCGTATCAAAACGGAAAATGGAGCAGGCCGCCGAACCCTATAAAGACGCAGGGCTAGATGTTTGTTGTTTGCGCATCGGCAACATAGCGGGCGCGGATGCAATGCTGTTAAATGCAGCCTCTGCGACATCAAAAAACCCGATACGGATAGATCAATTTCCGGATGGCAAAGGGCCGCTCAGGTCATATATCGGCCCAAGCGCCTTTGGTGATTGCCTTGGGCAACTGGCCACCCATACCGGTTCACTGCCATTTTTATTGAATGTGGCAGCGCCAAACCCTGTCCATATGGAAAGTTTGGCGGATGCTGCGTTACTGCCATGGGCTTATCGCGCTGCGCCAGCTGTCGCGATACAAAACATCTCATTGGAGTGTCAGGCCTTGTGTGATCTGGTCAATTTTCCTATGAATGCGGCGAAGCCTAGGGAGATTGCCTTGGATTGGCTGGAGCATCGAGACCAATGACGTTTTCAAAACGGATATTTGACTTAATCGTTGCTGTGATCCTGTCCATAGTTTTGCTGCCGGTAATTGTGATCACATCACTTGCGATCCTTATTCTGGATGGGCGGCCGGTATTTTTTATCTCGGAGCGGATGCACAGCCCGCAACAGGGCTTTCAGCTCATAAAGTTTCGCACCATGAAGCCCTCGATTGAAAATCGCGGTGTATCGGGAGGGGACAAAAATGCCCGCATTACCCGTACGGGCCGTTTCCTCAGGCGCTCCAGATTAGACGAGCTTCCCCAGCTTTTTAACGTGTTTCGTGGCGATATCAGCTTTGTAGGGCCGCGCCCGCCTTTGCGTCAATATGTTGAGCGGTTCCCCGAAATTTACGCACAGGTGCTTTTGTCCCGCCCGGGGATCAGCGGGCTGGCCTCGGTTTTATATCATGAACATGAGGAGCGCCTGCTTGAGCGGTCAACCAGCCTTGACGAAACCGACGCGATATATGCCCGTATCTGCATCCCGCGCAAAGCCAAACTGGACCTGATTTATCAAGCAAACCGGACACTTTGTTACGATATAAAAATCATGCTGATGACAGTTTTTAAGTCTTTGCGTTAGGGTTGGGACATATAGGGGCGCCATGATCTGGTTGATTTCAAGAACTGGCTGAAAGCATTGAGATCAAGGTGGCCAAGGCAAACAGCATTCTGACCAAGGTGCAGGTTCAGGCGCCGAAAAAGACGAAGTCGGGTGGTGAGGCCTGTGGGCGGGGTCGGCGCGCGAATAATAGACGGGACCCTGACCTCTGGAAAAGCGTGCGTGTATCTTGACAGAACTCGCCCCCCACCCTAAATACATCCCGTTAGCACTCCACGGTGGTGAGTGCTATTGACGTAAAACCACCTGAATTATTTGGACAAACCAAAGGGAGCATCCAAAAATGGCATTTACACCATTGCATGACCGCGTTGTTGTTCGTCGTCTCGACGAAGAAGAAAAAACAGCTGGCGGCCTTATCATTCCTGATTCCGCAAAAGAAAAACCTTCGACAGGTGAAATCGTTTCCGTTGGTGCAGGCGCACGCGACGAAGACGGTGATCGCATCGCCATGGACGTAAAAGCCGGCGACCAAGTGTTGTTTGGCAAATGGTCCGGCACCGAAGTCAAGATTGACGGCGAAGACCTGTTGATCATGAAAGAATCCGACATCATGGGCATTCTGGCCTAATCAATCGTTTCCTAACATAATTTGAGGAGCATCCAAAATGGCTGCAAAAGACGTAAAATTCGGCACTGACGCCCGCAATCAAATGCTGGCTGGCGTAGACATTCTCGCCAATGCTGTAAAGGTAACCCTCGGCCCCAAAGGCCGTAACGTGGTTATCGACAAATCATTCGGCGCACCGCGCATCACCAAAGACGGCGTGACCGTTGCCAAAGAGATCGAGCTTGAAAACAAGTTTGAAAACATGGGCGCACAGATGGTCAAAGAGGTTGCCTCGCGCACCAATGACACAGCTGGCGACGGCACAACAACTGCTACCGTTCTGGCACAAGCGATTGTTCGCGAAGGCATGAAATCGGTTGCAGCGGGCATGAACCCGATGGACCTGAAACGCGGCATTGATCTGGCTGTTTCAACCG
The DNA here is from genome assembly GCA_026982575.1 of Paracoccaceae bacterium. Lineage (GTDB taxonomy): Bacteria > Pseudomonadota > Alphaproteobacteria > Rhodobacterales > Rhodobacteraceae > UBA3077. The sequence goes on from JALSGU010000291.1 coordinate 24,389, forward strand.
TTGTCGAGGGCATCATCGCCTCGGCGCGCCCTGTAAACGACACCGAAGAAGTTGCACAAGTTGGCACAATTTCGGCCAATGGCGAAGCCGCGATCGGCCAGCAAATTGCTGACGCCATGCAGCGCGTTGGCAACGAAGGCGTGATCACTGTTGAAGAAAACAAAGGTCTGGAAACAGAAACCGAAGTGGTTGAAGGCATGCAGTTTGACCGCGGTTACCTGTCGCCATATTTTGTGACCAACCCTGAAAAAATGATCTCCGACATGGAAGATTGCCTGATCTTGTTGCACGAAAAGAAATTGTCGTCGCTTCAGCCAATGGTGCCTTTGCTGGAAACTGTTATCCAGTCCGGCAAGCCATTGATGATCATTGCCGAAGACGTTGACGGCGAAGCGCTGGCGACTTTGGTGGTTAACAAACTGCGCGGTGGCCTGAAAATCGCGGCTGTCAAAGCCCCCGGTTTTGGCGATCGTCGCAAAGCCATGTTGCAGGACATTGCTATCCTGACCGGTGGTCAAGTGATCTCCGAAGATCTGGGTATGAAGCTTGAATCTGTTGGTCTTGAAATGCTGGGCACTGCCAAGCGCGTCACCATCACCAAAGACGAAACAACCATCATTGATGGTGCAGGTTCCAAAGCTGAAATCGAAGCACGTGTTGCCCAGATCAAAGCCCAGATTGAAGAAACCACATCTGATTATGACCGTGAAAAACTGCAAGAACGTCTGGCCAAACTGGCTGGCGGTGTTGCTGTTATCCGCGTTGGTGGTTCTACCGAGATCGAAGTCAAAGAACGCAAGGACCGCGTTGATGATGCCTTGAACGCGACCCGTGCGGCCGTGCAAGAAGGTGTTGTTGTTGGTGGTGGTGTGTCACTGGTTCAAGGTGCAAAAGCACTGGCTGGCCTGACAGGCGACAATGCTGACCAAGACGCCGGTATTTCCATCGTGCGCCGCGCGCTCGAAGCGCCGCTGCGTCAGATTGCTGAAAACGCAGGTGTTGACGGTGCGGTTGTTGCAGGCAAAGTTCGCGAAAGCGACGATGTGACATTCGGCTTTAACGCGCAAACCGAAGAATATGGCAACATGTTCGATTTTGGTGTGATTGATCCGGCCAAAGTAGTGCGCACCGCATTGCAAGACGCCGGTTCGGTTGCGGGTCTGTTGATCACCACCGAAGCCATGGTAGCTGACAAACCGGCACCGGCAGCACCAGCTGGCGGCGGCATGCCAGACATGGGCGGCATGGGCGGCATGGGCGGCATGATGTAAGCCACGCCTTGGCGTCAAGAATTGAGGGTCGCCTTCGGGCGGCCCTTTTTTATTACCAAGCGGCAATACGACACCTGAAATTCCTTATGAAAAACGAAATAACCTACCACCGCCTGAATCCCGACAACGCCCGCCTTTTGATTGGGTCCGATATTTTTGACAAACCGGTTGGTCCAAAACGACTAACAGATTTTATTAATCATCCCGCGCGTTATATGAAAAACTGTTGGCAACGCGACAAACAAAAGACATTGTTGGTTATGATCGGGACCGGGCGATGGGTGATTGATTTCGGGCAATGGCGGCAAAGTATCGCAAATAATTGACTTGGCATTGACCGGTTTTCACCCCATATACCGTTAATGATTTCCCGCTCCTTTATTTCGCTTTGGCATCATATTCGATATGCCCCGCTTTTTGCGGCGATAACCTCGTCCAAGGGGCGGCGGTTTGATCGGCGTGCCAAGGCATTGGGGGCGATATTCGGATTTGGCATTCGCATGTATCCATTCGCGCGGCGCAAATTCAATAAAGAAATCAAGCGAGTTTTCCCAGATATTTCGCGGGCTGAACGCCGGAAATTGCGCAAAAACATGGCGCGAAACATGGGTCAGACCTTGTTTGAAATTTACCATGCCAAGGAATTTCAGGCCTTTCACAAAGAAATCAATGTTGCCGGGCCGGGGTTGGCGACGCTGGAACAGGCCCGCAAAAACGGCAAAGGCGCGATTATTGTTTCGGGGCATTTTGGCCAATGGGAGGCCATTCGGCTTTTTCTAAAAGAACGCGGTATGGAAACCGGCGCAGTCTATCGGCGGCAGAAAAACCGCCATTACCAGCGGCGTTTGCTGGCGGGAATTGAATCGGTTGGCCAGCCGATTATGGCCTCTGATGCCAACGGCACCCGCAATCTTGTGCGGCATTTACGCAATGGTGGTTTTGTGGCAATTCTGCTGGACGAAAAATCAGCCGACGGGGCACGGTTGCCGTTTTTGGGCCATGAGGCCCTAACCTCGGTTTCAGCAGCGCGATTGGCGTTGAAATTTGATGTGCCGATGGTGCCCGCATATGGCACCCGCATTGGTGACGGCAGCAATTTTCAGGTCGATTTTGAGGCCGAGATCCCCCCGAGTGACACCCTGACCATGACCCGGGCATTTAATGACAGCCTGTCCAGACGCATACTTGAAAACCCCGAACAATGGTACTGGATGCTGCGCCGCTGGAAGGGTGCCGATTAGCTTTTCTTGGGCTGACTGAGCTTATCTACACTAAATGTTGCGTAAATTCTGTGGATAGAATATATTAATACTGTCTTACAATAACACCGGAACAGGGAATACTAAAATGGGTAAAAGAGACGATCTAATTGCGGTTTATGCCGCTGATCTTAAAGAAAAATGTGGCATGACACCGGATATGGACCTGCTGACCAAAGTCACCATCGGCTGCGGACCATCGATTTATAACGCTGATGCATCCACGGTTGCGGGGTCGCAGGCGTCGGAACTGGCAACGGTAAAAGACAATTTTCTGGTCAAAAAGCTGGGCCTGAAAGACGGGCCGGAATTGATGGATGCCATCAATGCTGCCATTGAAACCTATGGCAAATCCAACCGCAACAAATATCGCGCGGTAATTTATTATATGCTGACCAAGAAATTCGGCAAAGAATCCGTTTATAAATAAATCAAAGCGTTTCCAGATAGCTTGAATCAGAATTCATCCTGAGTGTGGATGATTTCTGATGATTTTTATGCTATGAAATCTGGAAACGCTCTAATCGGAAATGGGGCTGATACGATTTTCATGCCCCATTTTCCGCCCCGGTTTTGCAATATCTTTGCCATAAAGATGCAGGCCGATATTTGCATCTTGCGAATATGCATCATCGCCAATCAGGTTGGTCATCACCACATTTGAATGGCGCTGCCCGTCGCCCAAAGGCCATCCGGCCACGGCGCGGATATGTTGTTCGAACTGGTCAATCAAACAGCCATTCTGGGTCCAGTGACCCGAATTATGCACCCGAGGCGCGATCTCGTTCACGATCAGGCCGGATGCTGTCACAAACAGCTCCACCCCCATCACCCCGACATAATCAAGCGCATTTAAAATACGCCCCGCCAGAATAACCGCATCGGTTTGCTGCGCCAGCGTCAGGTTTGCGGGCACGGTGGTTGTGTGTAAAATACCGCTTTGATGCACGTTTTCACCGGGGTCATAACAGGCGACCTCGCCATTTTGATTGCGCGCGGCAATCACTGAAACCTCGCGTTCAAAATTGACAAACCCTTCCAGCACCGCAGGGGCGCCGTTCAGGGCGTTAAAGGCGGTTGTGGCCTCGGCAATATCATCAATGCGGATCTGCCCCTTGCCATCATAGCCAAAGCGGCGGGTTTTTAGAATGCACGGCGTGCCAATGGTTTGCAGGGCCGATTGCAAATCTTCCAGCGTATCAATCTGCGCAAAAGCTGCCACATTCAGGCCAAGGTTTTGCAAAAACGCTTTTTCAACAATCCGGTCCTGACTGGTGGCCAGTGATTTGCGGTTGGGGTGAATGGGGCGCAGGGTTTCCAGATGGTCAAGCGCCGCTGTCGGGATGTTTTCGAATTCATAAGTGATCACATCGACAGCATTGGCAAAAGCACCAAGCGCTGCCAGATCATCATAACCAGCAGTGGTCACCGCATCGGCAACCTGACCGGCGGGCGGGTTTGATCCGGGTTCGAAAATATGGGTATTCAACCCCAGACGGCTGGCGGCAACCGCCAGCATCCGCCCCAGTTGCCCACCGCCCAATATGCCGATTGTGCCCCCCGGTTTCAGCATTTCAACCATCGCGCGGATCCAGCGCAATGGCATCGGTCTGCGCGGCGCGATAGGCATCAAGCCTTGCGGCCAACGCAGCATCATGATTGGCCAGAATTGCCGCGGCCAGCAGCCCTGCATTGGCAGCGCCAGCGGCACCGATTGCCAAGGTGCCCACCGGAATGCCCTTTGGCATCTGCACAATGGAAAGCAGTGAATCCTGCCCCGAAAGCGCGGCAGATTTCACCGGCACACCGAGCACCGGAATGCGGGTTTTTGCCGCCACCATGCCGGGCAAATGTGCAGCACCGCCAGCACCGGCGATGATCACCTGTAACCCTGCTTCAACCGCGCCGGATGCATATTCAAACATGCGATCCGGGGTGCGATGGGCGCTGACAATGCGGGTTTCATAGGCCACGCCCAGTATTTCCAGCACATTTGCCGCCTCGATCATGGTTGGCCAATCCGATTGGCTGCCCATGATAATTCCGACCTGTGGGGTTTGCATGCCGCGCTCCTTGCAAAAAGGCAACATACCGCTGCCATGGCAGATTTCAAGCAATAATATCGGGGTTTAGGGCATCGGATATACGGGCGATTTTATCTTTCAGTGCCAGTTTACGGCGTTTTAGCCGCTGTAGCGTCAACATATCGACCCGCCGCGATTCTTGCAGTGCGTGGATTGCCTCGTCCAGATCACGGTGATCTTGCTGAAAGGTTCGCAATTCATACCGCAATACCTCGGCTTGGGTCATGGTCGGGGGCGATTTCATGCGATATTCCTGTGATTTATGCCAGTCTATAGCGGAACAAAGCATGCAGCTACTTGTTTTAGGTCAAAAAACCCGCATATTCAGGGTATTGTCGCTGAATGTCAGGGCAATTGACCCAAGTCGCTTTGATAAGGACTTTTACATGACCAAATCCAGTTTTTCCGCGCACCCGTATCTTTTGGGCTTTGAACAGCTTGACCGGCTGGTGGAACGCTCGGCGCGCAATGATGGTTACCCCCCTTATAATATCGAACAAAGCGGCCCCAATGCCTATCGTATTACGCTGGCAGTGGCCGGATTTGCCGAGACGGAATTGCACATCACGGTTGAGGAAAACCAGCTTATGGTACGGGGTGTCCAGCCTGCGGATGCCGAGGGCAGGGTGTTTTTGCATCGTGGTATTGCAGCGCGCCAGTTCCAGCGGTCATTTGTGCTGGCAGACGGGGTTGCGGTGTTGGGTGCCTCGCAGGAAAACGGTTTGTTGCATATTGATCTGGACCGCACGATGCCTGAAACCGTGGTGCAAGCCATTAAAATAAATCAAAATAAATAAATCAGTGACGTTGGCTTATGCTTTGATGCGCACCATAGCCGCGTCATAAACCGCGCCCATAAACACCCGTGCCTTGACCCGTTTGCTGGCCACTTCCAGCGTATAGTCCCCTGCCAGCACAAAATCTGCGTCAACAGCTTTGCTGCGCACAAACCCATAGCCAACCGATTTACCGATCGTGTATCCATACCCCGCCGAAGACAGCCAGCCGATGCGTTCTCCGTTTCTAAAGATGGTTTCGCGGCCAAGCAAAACTGTATCAGGGTCATCCACCAAAAAACCTGCCATCAGTTTATTTACACCGTTGGTTTTTTGCACGGCCATGGCAGCACGGCCCTTGAAATCAACCTTGCTGCGCAGCTTTACCGCCCAGCCTAACCCCGCTTCAAACGGAGTGTGATCTGGGCCAATATCGGCGCCCCACGCCCGATAGCCTTTTTCAAGGCGCAGGGATTCAATGGCGCGATACCCGGCGTTTATCAGGCCATAACGGTTGCCGGCTTCCATCAATGTGCTGTAAACTTCCAAGGCATGTTCAATAGGAAAATGCAGTTCCCAGCCGAGTTCACCAACATAAGTAACGCGCAGGGCCAGAACATTATGGCCTGCGATCTGGATGGTTTTGCAGGTTCCAAATGCAAAACCCTCGTTGCTGAAGGTATCTCGGGATACCCGAACCATAATGCGCCGCGCAGCTGGTCCCATCAAAGATAAAACCGCATTTTCATTGGTGACATCACGCAGGGTGCATTCCAAGCCAGCAGGGATATTGCGCTTGATCCAGTCAAAATCACGGGTGGCAAAGCCGGTGCCGGTGACAATGTAAAACCGATCGTTCGCAACCCGCGCCACGGTCAAATCACACTCGATTCCCCCTGCATCATTCAGCATTTGGGTATAGATCAATGCACCGACAGGGCGGTCAACATTATTGCTGCAAATCCAGTCAAGCGCGGCGCATGCATCCGGCCCTTCCAGCTCAAACTTGGCAAAAGAGCTTTGGTCAAACAGCGCGGCCGCCTCGCGGCAGGCTTTGTGTTCGCGCCCGACCGCATCAAACCAGTTTTGACGCCCAAAACCGTATTCATCAGCCGCGGTCACGCCTTGGGTGGCAAACCAGTTTGGTCGCTCCCAACCCAGTTTTTCGCCAAAAACCGCGCCTTGGTCTTTTAAGGTCTGGTAAAGCGGTGAAAGCCGGTTTTCGCGCACCGACCGGTTTTCCTCCAGCGGCCAATCCATGGTGTAATGTTTGCCATAGGCCTCCACGGTGCGGCTGCGCACCCAGTCAACATCGCGGTGCGGTTGCCCGAATCGCCGAATGTCAGCCGACCATAAATCATAAGGCGGGCCACCATTGGCCACCCATTCCGCCAAGGCCATACCAGCACCGCCCCCTGCTGCGATGCCAAAGGCATTAAAGCCCGCACCAACAAAGAAATTCGCCAGTTCCGGCGCCTCGCCGATGATGAAATTACCATCGGGGGTAAAGCTCTCTGGCCCGTTGGTCAGGGTTTTGATGCCCGCGGTTTCCAAGGCCGGCACCCGCCCCAGCGCCAATTCCATCAATGGTTCAAAATGGTCAAAATTGCTGTCGAGCAGCATATAATGGAAACCCTTCGGAATGCCATCCACAGCCCAAGGGATCGGGTTGTTTTCATAGCCCCCCATCACCAGCCCGCCGACTTCTTCCTTATAATAGGTCAGACGGTCAGGGTCGCGCAGGGTGGGCAGGTTTTTTGGCATGGCTTTGATGGGTTCGGTCACCATATACTGGTGTTCCATGCTGACCAGCGGCACAGAAACGCCAAAACGGGCGGCGAAATCACGGGTCCATTGACCAGCACAGATAATGACTTTTTCACAGGCAATCCGGCCATGTTCGGTGATAACGGCAATAATACGGCCTTTGTCGATCTTAAGATCCAGCGCGCTGATATCTTCAAATATTTGCGCGCCAGCCATCCGTGCGCCCTTGGCAAGGGCCTGGGTGATGTCAGACGGATTGGCCTGACCGTCGGTCGGCATAAAGGCAGCACCTATAACATCGTCCACATTCATCAAGGGCCATAAATCGAGAGCTTCTTGCGGGCTAAGCAATTCCATTTCCAACCCGAAAGAATGGGCGGTTGTCGCCTGACGCTGGACTTCGATCCAGCGATCAGGGTTGCAAGCCAGCCGCAAACCGCCATTCATTTTCCAGCCGGTGCCAAGGCCGGTTTCAGCTTCTAGCGCTTTATAAAGATCAACGGAATAGCCCAGCAAGCGGGTGATATTGGCGTTGGAGCGCAATTGCCCCACCAGCCCCGCCGCATGAAATGTGGTGCCGGATGTCAGCTTTTTGCGCTCCAGCAGCGTGCATTCCACCCCCATTTTGGCAAGATGATAAGCGGTGGAACACCCCATGATGCCGCCACCGATAATAACTGTTTTTGACGAAGACGGCAGAGGTTTCATGGGCCACCTTTAGCTTTGTTTGAACATCTCGTGGGCGCGTTCAAACCGCGCGATTTGCTCCAGTGTATAGGGCGCATAATCAATGTCTAGCGTTGATGTCAGTTCTGACAACATGCTCCACAAGACCTCGCGCAGCAGGCTGGCGGTTTTCATGGCGTGATAGCGACGCAACAGGCCAGCGGTGACGGGTGTTTCAAAATAGGTTTCCAGCAGGAATGTTTCTGTGGCCGCGTCAAAACTGTTATTCGAGGCTAGCCCGCCCAGATCAAACAAGGGGGTGTTAAAGCCGCCATAATCCCAGTCAATCAGCCAAAGGCGTTTTCCGTCATCCAGAATATTGGCGGCCAGCCAGTCATTATGGCAAAAAGCAATGTCAAAAGGCCCGGCGGCGGCCTCCAACGCGCTGTTTATTTCCATATATTCAGATAGTTTGCTTGCGTAACCGGTGCCACGTTCTGAAAGGTTTTTTCCATAATCGCGGATGGCGTGAAACACCCAGAAAATCAGGGCAGGGCCGTGAAAATGCTGCGGGATGTCGCGGTGGCAGCGCTGCATTAAGGGGATGATACGGGCCAGTGTATCCGAGTCTTGAACATCTTTTTCAGTTAATGTTTTGGCCTCGATAAAATCAATTACCGTCATGCCGTTTTCAGCATAATGCACTTTTGGTGAAAGTCCTGCCAGATGTGCGGCGCGGCTGGCGGCCAGATCGCCAAATCGCATCAGGTTATGTTCGGGAATGTCGCTGCCATTGCGCAAAACATATTTTTTAGCGCCATCCGTGATGATGAAATTGAGGTTGGTTAGCCCGCCACTCAGCGGGGCTATTTCAATTTCATTCTGCCACAGCGGCAGGGCACGGATTTTAGAAAACAATTCGGTCATGTGTTTCCTCAAAAAGGGCAATTAGCCGTCTATCAAGGCGGTTGGTTTTGCGAATTCTATCAAAGCAGGCATATTGTCCAGCGATACCTTTTGCCCGTCAACCCGAACGCCCAATTCCTTTAGCGAGGCAAAAGCACGCGACAGGTTTTCGGGGGTCATGCCCAGATAGGATGCAAGCCGGCGCTTTTCATATTTCAAAAGGAACTGGGTGGCGCCATCGTTTTTTTTGCCGGTTTTTATCAGATAATTGGCCAAGCGTTCTTTCGAGGTGCGCAGCTTTAACCCCTTGGCATGGCGAATTCCGGCCCTGTAATATTCTGCCAGCTCTGAGACGATGCTTTTGGCAAATTCCGGGTCGTTTTCGAATGTTTGGCGCACATCTTCGGATGGCAGCATAACAATAAGGGATTTTTCACCGGTGCGGGCTGACATTAAATAGGGCCCCTTATTGATGGTTGCCGCCAGAATAAAGCTGGAAACCGGCCAAACCGTTGCCAATGTTGTTTCGTTTTTATCCCAGTTTGCAAACAATTCTACTGAACCTGAAATCACGATATATAAAAAATCCGACGGGTCTCCCTCGGTGATTAGCTCTACATTCGGGGGGAAATTTTGCGCATAGGCTGCTTGGGTCAGGGACGCAAAAGACCGGTCGGAAATATTTTTGAACAGATCGATTCCGCGAATCTCTTTTAGGCGGTCAGGGGTCACGCTGATGCTCCGAAGCTTATTTGACAATTATCAAGTTAGAGTTGGTAACATGTTAAGCTGCACCATGACAACTCTTTTGCTGCGGTTGAAATATTAGCAATCGCACGGGCTGCAATTATCAATAACTCGTTGATTTATAAAAGGTTTTTGATTTATTGACCTGAATCAAATCTTAGTTGATCCGGGGTGTGCGAAGAGAAAACAAGCGCGTAGAAGGTTTTTTACACGTCATAATTGGCACGATGAGCAAGCAAGCTGCTGCGAATTCAGGTGCGCTTATAAGAGACAAGGGACAGAAGATGGAAATTGAAAACAAGGCCACCCGATTATGGGGTAATTTTTTCAAAGTAAATATGGTTCAAATCCGCACCTTCCACATGACGTGGTTCGCGTTTTTTGCCGCGTTTTTTGCTTGGTTCGGCATTGCGCCCTTGATGATTATCGTGCGCGACGAGCTGGATCTGACAAAATCCCAGGTGGGCTGGACCATTATCGCATCCGTGTCGATGACGGTTTTTGCACGTTTTCTGATCGGTTGGTTATGCGATCGGTATGGCCCGCGTCTTACTTTTACCTGGTTGATGGTTCTTGGCGCGTTTCCGGTGGCGGGCATTGGTTTGGCGGACAGTTTTGAAAGCTTTCTGTTTTTCCGTTTGCTGATTGGCATGATTGGTGGCGCATTTGTAATTACCCAATACCATACAACCATGATGTTTGCGCCCAATATTGTGGGCACAGCCAATGCCACCAGCGCCGGTTGGGGTAATCTTGGCGGCGGTGTTACGCAATTGGTTATGCCGCTGATTTTCTCGGGGTTGATCATCATGTTCGGCCTGACCGATGCACAGGCATGGCGCATGTCGATGGTTGCAGTTGGTGTTGTGATCTTTTTTGTCGGCATTGCCTATTTCTTTGCCACGCAAGACACGCCAAATGGCAGCTTTAAGGAATTGCGCGCCCAAGGCAAAATGGAGCCGAAAAAGAAGGTTACCGGCGAATACTTCAAAGCCATGAAGGATTACCGCGTCTGGGTGCTTTTTCTGATTTACGGCGCCTGTTTCGGTATTGAGCTAACCGTCAACAACACAGCCGCATTGTATTTCTATGATTACTTTGATGTTAATCTGGTCACGGCCGGTGCCATCGCGGCTTCATTCGGTTTGATGAACATTTTTGCCCGCACATTGGGTGGCATTTTTGGCGATAACTTCGGGTCTATCTGGGGCTTGCGCGGCCGCGCATTCTGGTTGTTCATCGTGCTGTTGGGCGAGGGCATTGCCCTGATGATCTTTAGCCAGATGAATGTGCTGTTTCTGGCGATACCGATGCTGATTGTCTTTTCGCTATTCACCCAGATGGCCGAGGGCGCGACTTATTCGGTGGTGCCGTTCATCAACAAAAAAGCCTTGGGCGCGGTTGCCGGCATTGTTGGCGCGGGCGGTAATGCCGGTGCGGTTGCAGCCGGGTTCCTGTTCAAGGGTGCGATGGAATGGAACGATGTGTTTTTCACCATTGGCGTGGTGGTTGTAATCGCTTCCTTCCTGACTTTCTTTTTACGCTTTAGCCCTGAACAGGAAGCCGAAGAAAAAGCCCTGTTTGAAAAAGCCAATCTTGATCTGCTGAAAATACGGGCAGACCGCGCCAATGCGGCATTGGCCAATTCGGCCAAGGTCGTTTCCGATTACAACAAGAATAACAGCAAGCAAATCTGACACTGCTGCGGGGCAATCATGCCCCGTTCCATAATAACATTCATCAAGGAGAATACCTTTGGGACAAGATCTTCGAAACTGGAAACCGGATGATGATGCCTTTTGGCAATCCACCGGCAAATCCATCGCCACCCGAAATCTCTGGATTTCGATCCCCAGCCTTTTATCCGGCTTTGCGGTATGGCTGTATTGGGGCATCATCACGGTGCAAATGTTGAACCTGGGCTTTGATTTTGAAAAATCGGACCTGTTCACGCTGGGCGCCATTGCCGGCCTGACCGGCGCAACCCTGCGCATTCCATCCACCTTTTTCATTCGCATTGCCGGTGGGCGAAACACCATCGTTTTCACCACGGCACTGCTGATGATTCCGGCGATTGGTGCGGGTATTGCCTTGCAAAACCCTGATACGCCCCTGTGGAAATTCCAGATTCTGGCGCTGCTTTCGGGTATCGGTGGTGGTAACTTTGCTTCCTCCATGTCCAATATCAGCTTTTTCTACCCCAAGAAAATTCTGGGCTATGCGCTGGGCATGAATGCCGGCCTTGGTAATTTTGGTGTTACTACCATGCAGATCGTTATTCCGCTGGTTATGACATTCGGTATTTTTGGTGGCGAGGCGATGATACTGGAGCAAACCTCCGGCACCCTGATTGGGAAAATCGAGGCAGGCACGCCGACCTATATCCAGAATGCCGGTTTTATCTGGCTGGTTCTGCTGATCCCGTTGGCGGTTCTGGGCTGGTTTGGCATGAACAATATTCGTGATGAACATGTTTCACCCGATATTCCCAACCCGATCGGGGCTTTTGCAATCATTACCTTTATGCTGATGATCGGGCTTATGACTGCGGCCTTTGGCCTGTGGCTGATGCTGCCCGCAACCGATGGCGGCTTGCCGGTTTCGGGGATTGGCTTGTCAAAATGGGTGGTATTGCCAATTGTTATCATCCTGACCGTGGTGCTTTTGAAGATGATCCCGGGTGCGGTTGGCCAGAACCTGACCCGCCAGTACCAGATTTTCAAAAACAAACACACATGGGCAATGACCATCATCTATATCATGACCTTTGGCTCGTTCATTGGCTATTCGGCGGCGCTGCCGCTGACCATCAAGGTTGTGTTCGGGTTCCAGCACATCATGGTTGACGGGGTTATGACCCATGATACCATTAATGCGGCTGGCCCGTCAGCCCTGATGTTTGCCTGGATGGGACCATTCATTGGCGCCTTGATCCGCCCGTTCGGTGGTATGCTGGCGGATAAACTGGGCGGTGCCCGTGTGACACAATGGATATCTTTTGTCATGGTTGGTGCAGCGATCGGTGTCGCGTATATCTTGCAGCTGGCCTATGCGTCAGCCACTCCGCAAGATTACTTTGTGCCGTTTATGGCGCTGTTCTTGCTGTTATTTGCTGCCACCGGCATTGGCAACGGCTCCACATTCCGTACCATTGCGATTGTGTTCAACAAAGAACAAACCGGCCCTGTGCTGGGCTGGACATCGGCTGTTGCCGCTTATGGTGCCTTTATCATCCCGAAAGTGTTCGGAGAGCAAATGGGTGCCGGTACACCGGAATATGCCCTTTACGGTTTCGCGGCTTTCTATGCGGTTTGTATCGCCATTAACTGGTGGTTCTATTTGCGACCCAACGCATATGTGAAAAACCCGTAAAACCCCGCGATCACGGTGCCGGCGTTTCCCCTCTTTTCGCCGGCACCATTTTAATAATATGGAGAGAAAAACATGAGCCATCTACTTGACAGGTTGAACTTCCTGAAAAGCAACAAAGTTGATACATTTGCGGACGGACACGGTTTGACCACCGATGAAAACCGCGACTGGGAGGACCGCTACCGCGATCGCTGGCGCCACGATAAAATCGTGCGTTCCACCCACGGGGTGAATTGTACCGGGTCTTGTAGCTGGAAAATTTACGTCAAATCGGGTATTGTTACCTGGGAAACCCAGCAAACCGATTATCCGCGCACCCGCGCCGGAATGCCCAACCACGAACCGCGCGGCTGTGCGCGCGGGGCATCCTATAGCTGGTATCTTTATTCCGCCAACCGCGTAAAAACCCCGCTGATCCGGGCGAAATTGCTAAAAGCCTACCGTGGCCTTCGCAAAGACAATTCTCCGATCGAAGCATGGACAAAGCTGCAAAATGATCCGATTTTGCGCGCGCTATATGTGAAATCACGCGGCAAAGGCGGGTTTGTTCGGGCCGATTGGGAAGAATCAACCGAAATTATTGCCGCCGCCAATGCCTATACTGCCAAAACATACGGCCCTGACCGCGTTTTCGGGTTCTCTCCTATCCCGGCAATGTCGATGGTTTCCTATGCGGCTGGCTCTCGCTATCTCTCCTTGCTTGGTGGCACATGTATGTCGTTTTACGACTGGTATTGTGATCTGCCGCCAGCATCGCCGATGACATGGGGTGAACAAACCGACGTGCCGGAATCGGCTGACTGGTATAACGCCGGTTATCTGTTGCTTTGGGGCAGTAACGTGCCGCAAACCCGCACACCCGACGCGCATTTTTACACCGAGGCGCGGTATCGCGGCACCAAATCCGCCGTGATTTCCCCCGATTATTCCGAGGCCGCCAAGTTTGGCGATATATGGCTGGCCCCAAAAGCCGGCACAGACAGCGCGTTGTCGATGGCCATGGGCCATGTGATTTTGCGCGAATTCCATCTGGACCGCCAAGCCAAGTATTTTGAGGATTACGCCCGTAAATACACCGATATGCCAATGCTGGTAGTGATCGATGAACAAGACGGCAAGCTGGTGGCAGGGCGGCAATTGCGTGCTGATGACCTGAAAGGCAAGCTGGGCCAGAAAAAGAACCCTGAATGGAAAACCGTTGCTATTGACGGCGCTACGGGCAATCTTGTGCCGCCCAATGGCTCGGTCGGGTTTCGCTGGGATGGTTCTGGTGAATGGAACCTCGAGGAACGCGCCAAAGGCAAAGACACAAACCTTAAGCTGTCGCTGGTTCTGGAAGAAGACCATGACGAAATCGTCGGCGTCGATTTCCCCTATTTTGGCGGCGAGGCCACCGAAAACTTTGTCAAATGCCAGCACCCCGATGTTTTAACCCGCAACATTCCAGTCAAGAAAATCACCGTGAATGGTGGTGAAATCATGGTTGCCACCGTGTTTGATCTGTTTTGTGCCAATTATGGTCTTGATCGCGGGCTGGGCGGCGAATGGGTGTCAAAAGATTATGACGAAGACATCCCCTTTACCCCGGCATGGGCTGAAAAGGTAACCGGCGTTTCGCGTGATAAAATCATTCAGGTGGCGCGCGAATTTGCCGATAATGCTGAAAAAACCAACGGCAAATCCATGATTATTCTGGGGGCCGGTTTGAACCACTGGTATCACATGGATATGAATTATCGCGGCATTATCAACATGTTGGTGATGTGTGGTGCGGTTGGTCAATCGGGCGGCGGCTGGGCGCATTATGTGGGGCAGGAAAAACTGCGTCCGCAAACCGGCTGGCAACCCTTGGCGTTTGCGCTTGATTGGGCGCGCCCGCCGCGCCACATGAATTCCACATCTGCGTGGTATGCCCATACCGGCCAGTGGCGTTATGAAACGCTGAAAGCTGAGGAAGTGGTTTCGCCAACAGCGCCCAAAGGCGACTGGAATGATGCCAGCATGATTGATTACAATATTCGTGCCGAACGCATGGGCTGGCTGCCAAGCGCGCCAAGCCTTAAAACCAACCCGCTGGAAGTGGCCAAGGCCGCCAAGGCAGCAGGGCAGGATGTTAAGGATTATCTGGCTGAAAAACTGGTCTCGGGTGATGTCGAAATGTCATGCGAAGATCCGGACGCACCGGAAAACTGGCCGCGCAATTTGTTTATCTGGCGGTCCAACCTGCTGGGTTCATCGGGCAAGGGCCATGAATATTTCCTGAAATACCTGCTGGGCACTGACCACGGCGTTCTGGGCAAGGATCTGGGCGCCGAGGGCGGCCAAAAACCGATCGAGGCCAAATGGCACGAGGAAGCGCCGGAGGGCAAGCTTGACCTGTTGGTCACGATTGATTTCCGCATGTCGACCACGGCTGTTTATTCAGACATCGTTTTGCCAACCGCAAGCTGGTATGAAAAAGACGATCTGAACACATCGGATATGCATCCGTTTATCCACCCGTTGCAAGCGGCGGTGGACCCCGCATATGAAAGCCGTTCGGATTGGGAGATTTTCAAATCCATCGCCAAGAAATTCAGCGAGGTTGTGCCGGGTTATCTGGGGGTTGAGGACGATGTTGTGTCGCTGCCCTTGCTGCATGATACCCCTGCGGAAATCGCCCAAGATCAGGTGAAAGACTGGAAAAAAGGCGAATGTGAGCTGATCCCGGGCAAAACCGCGCCGAACTTTGTGGCGGTAGAGCGGGATTACCCCAACCTTTATAAACGCTTTACCGCGATTGGTCCTTTGTTGGAAAAAGTCGGCAATGGCGGCAAAGGTATCGCTTGGGACACCAAGGTTGAAATCGGCCACATGAAAGATCTGAACGGTGTTGTCACCGAACCGGGCGTAACCGAGGGCATGGCAAAGCTTGAAACCGCAATAGATGCGGCCGAGATGATCCTGATGCTGGCCCCCGAAACCAATGGCGAGGTTGCGGTAAAGGCTTGGGCTGAGCTTGAAAAAGCCACAGGGCGCGAACACGCGCATCTGGCCCTGCCCAAAGAAGACGAGAAAATCCGTTTTCGCGATATTGCCGCGCAGCCGCGCAAGATCATTTCCAGCCCCACATGGTCTGGCATTGAAAGCGAAGAAGTCTGTTATAACGCCGGCTATACCAACGTGCATGAATTGATCCCGTGGCGCACATTGTCTGGTCGTCAGCAGCTTTACCAAGACCATCTGTGGATGCGTGCATTCGGTGAAGGGTTCTGCACATACCGCCCGCCTGTTGATCTGAAAACTGTGACACAGGATGTAAACACGGCCAGCAAAAACAACGAGCCGCATGTGGTGCTTAATTTCATCACGCCGCACCAGAAATGGGGGATCCATTCCACCTATTCCGACAATCTGTTGATGCTGACGCTCAACCGTGGCGGGCCTGTGGTCTGGATGTCTGAAATTGACGCCAAAAAGGCCAATCTGGTCGATAATGACTGGGTCGAGGCCTATAACGTCAACGGCGCATTGGTGGCCCGTGTCGTGGTTTCACAACGTATGAAAGAAGGCACGTTGTTTATGTATCACGCACAGGAAAAAATTGTGAATGTGCCGGGGTCTGAACAGACCGGACAGCGCGGCGGTATCCATAATTCGGTTACCAGAACCACGCTGAAACCAACCCATATGATCGGCGGTTATGCGCAGCAATCTTACGGGTTCAATTATTATGGCACGGTTGGGTCCAATCGCGATGAATTCGTGATTGTGCGCAAACTTACCAAAGTTGACTGGCTGGATACGCCGTCTAAAGAAGGAGGGGCTGCATAATGAAAGTTCGTGCACAAATCGGCAAGGTTCTGAATCTTGATAAATGTATCGGGTGTCATACCTGTTCGGTCACTTGTAAAAATGTCTGGACCAGTCGCGACGGGGTTGAATATGCTTGGTTCAACAATGTTGAAACCAAACCGGGCATTGGTTACCCGAAAGACTGGGAAAACCAGAAGAAATGGAACGGCGGCTGGACCCGTGGCAAAAACGGCAAAATCCAGCCTAAGCAGGGGGCGAAATGGCGCATTCTGGCCAATATTTTCGGCAACCCGAACCTGCCCGAAATCGACGATTTTTACGAACCGTTCGATTTTGACTATGACCACCTGAAATCCGCCCCCGATATGGATGCGTTTCCCACTGCGCGGCCGCGCTCAAAACTGACCGGCGAGCGTATGGAAAAAATCGAATGGGGTCCAAACTGGGAAGAAATTCTTGGTGGCGAGTTTGAAAAACGCTCAAAGGATTATAACTTTGAGGGCGTGCAGAAAGAAATTTATGGCGAGTATGAAAATACCTTCATGATGTATCTGCCGCGCCTGTGCGAACATTGCCTGAACCCCACTTGTGTTGCATCTTGCCCGTCGGGCGCGATCTATAAACGCGAAGAAGACGGCATTGTGCTGATTGACCAAGACAAATGTCGCGGTTGGCGCATGTGTGTTTCGGGCTGCCCTTATAAAAAGATCTATTATAACTGGGAAAGCGGCAAATCGGAAAAATGCACGTTTTGTTATCCGCGCATTGAATCCGGCATGCCAACCGTTTGTTCCGAAACCTGCGTTGGGCGCATCCGGTATTTGGGTGTGATGCTGTATGATGCGGATAAAATCAATCAGGCCGCATCTGTTGAAGATGAACAACAGCTTTACGACGCCCAGCTGGATGTTTTTCTTGACCCGAACGATCCCGAAGTGGTGGCCGCGGCCCGCAAGGAGGGTATTCCGGAGGACTGGATCAAATCGGCACAAGACAGCCCGATCTGGAAAATGGCAATGGAATGGAAAATCGCATTTCCATTGCATCCTGAATATCGCACGCTTCCGATGGTTTGGTATATTCCACCGCTTAGCCCCATTCAAAATGCGGCCGAGGCTGGCGCGATTTCCACCAATAACAATATGCCGGATGTAAAATCCCTGCGTATTCCTGTGAAATATCTGGCCAATATGCTGACAGCAGGCGACGAAGCGCCGGTGGTTACCGCGCTGGAACGGATGTTGGCGATGCGGGGCTATATGCGCGCCAAAACCGTGGACGGCGTGATCGATATCGGCATTGCCAAACAGGTCGGCCTGACGCCGCTACAAATCGAGGAAATGTATAAAATCATGGCCATTGCTGACTATGAGGAACGTTTCAAGGTGCCAACGGCGCATCGTGAACATGCTGAAGACGCTTATGATATGAAAGGCGGCTGCGGTTTTACCGATGGCAACGGTTGTTCCACCGGTTCCAGCGGCAAAAAATTGTTCGGGTCGCGTAAATTTGTCGTGCCGACAGGAGGTGCAAGATGAGCAAGACCTTTAAGGCACTTAGTGTGCTGCTTTCCTATCCCTCAGAGGGGCTGAAAGAAGCAATTGGTGACATTGGCGAGATCATCGCACAAGAGGGTATCCTTACCCCCGAAGCGGTGAAAGCCATTCAGCCGCTGCTGGAGGACATGCAGTCCAAGGATGTGTATGAACTGCAAGAAAGCTTTGTGTTGCTGTTTGACCGCTCGCGCACCCTTAGCCTCAATCTGTTTGAACATGTGCATGGCGAAAGCCGTGATCGTGGCCCGGCAATGGTTGATTTGCTGGAAACATACAGGGCAGGCGGGTTTGATCTGGTTAGCACCGAATTGCCGGACCATCTGCCGATTTTGCTGGAATTTCTGTCAAACCGGCCCTTGGACGAGGCCAAGGAAATGCTGAACGATGCGGGCCATATTCTGGCGGCACTGGCGGAACGGCTGACACGGCGTGAAAGCGCTTATGCAGCCGTTCTGGCGGCGCTGGCCGAATTTGCCGAAGCCAAAACATCCAGCGAAATGGCGCAGGAATTATTAAGCGTCAAGGATGACGATCCCAATGATCTGGATGCGCTGGATGATGTCTGGGAAGAGGCCGAAATAACCTTTGGCCCCGATCCCAATGCTGGCTGCCCTGTCAGCCGTGACTTGCTGGCCAATATGGACAAACCAATTTCTTCGCAGCCAAACGCTGCGGCACATGAATAGGAGATCAACATGAACCAGTTTTTCTTTGGAACTTATCCCTACATTGCCTTGGCTGTTCTGGTCATAGGTTCAATCGCGCGGTATGAACGTGATCCGTTCACCTGGAAATCCAGCTCCAGCCAGTTTTTGCGCCGCAAACAGCTGATCTGGGGGTCGATTATGTTCCATGCCGGGGTCTTGACAATTTTTGGTGGCCATCTGGTCGGTCTTTTGACGCCGCTTTCGGTGTGGCACGCGCTCGGGGTCGGGTCCGAGGCCAAGCAGATGATCGCAATTGTTATGGGCGGTGTTGCTGGCGTTATTATGTTGATTGGCGGCTTGATGCTGGCCCATCGACGCTTGTTTGACGCAAGGGTTCGGGCCACGTCCAGCTTTGCCGATACCGCGATTATCCTGTTGCTGATTGTTCAGGTAATTCTGGGTTTGATGACTATTGTTGTCAGCCTTGGCCATCTGGACGGCAAGGAAATGCTTAAATTTATGGCTTGGGCCAGCGGCATATTCCTGTTTGACGGCAAAGCAGCCAGTTACATTGCCGATGTGAATATCCTGTTCAAACTGCATATCGTGCTTGGCCTGACCATTTTCCTTGTGTTTCCGTTCACACGGCTGGTGCATATGCTTTCAGCGCCCGTGCGGTTTTTATGGCGGCCCGGTTTTCAGGTGGTGCGCACCCGCAAAGGTAAAAAATCATGAACCCGTTGATGCCCGATGTCACGGTAAATGGCGAGACCATCCCCTCGGCGGCAATTGCCGCCGAGGCCCAAAACCACAACGCCCCGTCCGGTAAGCCGGGCTGGGCATGGCAAGCTGCCGCCAAAGCCATGGTGGTGCGTGCGTTGTTATTGCAAGAAGCAGGGCGCATGGGGCTAAAACCCGATCCGCAAATGATAGGTGCCGACAAACAGGAAACCGAAGAAGAAGCCCTGATCCGCGCGGTTCTGGATGAGCGACTGGAGATCAAGGCGATAACCGAGGCGGAATGTCAAACCATCTATGACACCCGCCGCGAGGTGTTTCGCGCCCCCAGCCTGTTTCAGCCCGCGCATATTCTGTTTGCGGCCAAACCGAAAGACCGCGAAGCGCGCGATATTGCGCGTAAAAACGCGGCTGAATTCATCAAGACCATCCAGAAAACCCCCAAGGTTTTTGCCGATATTGCCAAATCAAACTCCGATTGCCCCAGCAAAGACGCGGGCGGCACATTGGGCCAGATCACCACTGGTGACACGGTGCATGAATTTGAAGCCGTGCTGAATATTCTGGAGGCGGGCGATTTGCACCCCGAACCGGTTGAAACCCGTTTTGGCGTGCATATCATCCGCATGGATGAAAAAGCGCTGGGCGAAATACTGCCATATGACGCGGTGAAATCGCAGATCAAGGAAAAGCTGGAACAGCTTGCATGGGCCAAGGCTGCGAAAAAGCTGACGCAAGATCTGGTTGACCAAGCCGAGATCAACGGCATTGACCTGAAAAAGCCGATAATCAACTAAAAGCCCGAAGTTTTCTGCCGCCAAGAAACCGTAAAACACCCGTCATGTCATTTGGCGGGTGTTTTCAGTTGTAAGGCCAAAACCTTTGATATACATCGGTGGAGTTTTCAGGCCAAAGCCTGTCGCGAGCGTGGTGGAATCGGTAGGCACGCCAGACTTGAAATACTTTGTTTCGTGCGGCTAAACGTATGCAAAACAAGGCGTTAAGGAGTAAGATCAGTTTTCAGGCCCGATATAGGCCCGATGCAGAAGTTTAGAGACAACGCCAGTTGCGGGCGTGATGGAATGGTAGACATAACAGACTTAAAATCTGTGGGCCGTATGGCCGTGTGGGTTCGAGTCCCACCGCCCGCACCA
>JALSGU010000292.1 GCA_026982575.1 Paracoccaceae bacterium
TTTTAGTTCAGCAAGAAGGAAAATCCGATGGAATTTCCCGATACCAGCCGGTTAAACGCCCGCATGCTTTGCGACGTCGCGATCGGCCCGCGCTCCATATAAGGCAACAGGCCGGAACCTTGCACCCATGTCACAATATCCACCGCTGGCGGGTTCATGAACATTTCTTTGACATTGATGCCGGCGCCGGGCGAGACCCGCCAATGGTTGATCAGCAAATCCCCGTTCAAAATGGCCTCGGCATCGGCCAGAATGGCTTGCCATGCAATGCCGGTGCCTGTCGGCATATCAAAACCAAGCGCGGCCTGCTGGGTTTCATTCGGGATCCATTCCAGCATATTGTCGGTTTCCAGCGCCAGTTCAGCCCAGAAAACCTTGTTTTGTGCGATCATATCCAGAAAATGCGCATGGGCGGCGCGGGTGTTTTCAGGGTTGGGCTGCATGTTCAAGGCGCCATAAACCATGGCAAACTGGTCCATCCAGCGGGTTTCGTTTTGGCCAATAAGGCCCCGCTGAACCAGCGGCATGCCGCGCAGATCATCCATTTCAGTGGCGGATTGCATGACGGTTGTGATCGCCTCGGTAGGGTCAAAAGCCACCACCAGTTCCGAGACACCTGAAATCAGATGGGTATAGGCGGTTAGCCAAGCAACATCAGCAGTATCAAACTGGATTTTGAGGTTTTGCGGCATTTGCGCCGTATCGCGCATCTGCCCGCCTGGCATCACCAAGCCAGCACCGATTTCCATGATGCCCTCGCCCATATCACGGGTATTGTTCATATTGATGTCAAACCACAGATCATTCAGGTTGATGCGCAGGGCAACATCCCCGTCAATGGCATTAAGTGCAGCGCGGCTGGCGGCCATGTCTGGCAGCAACCCGGCAAAAATATTGGTAATCAAGTCAGGCGAAAACGGCAGCGCGTCCGGGTTTGGCGCAACCGGCAGGCGCAGAACCGGCAGGTCAAAATCATCCAGCGTGGCATTGTATTGCCAGCGGGTTTGCAGGGTTTTTTCAATGCCGCGCAGAAAATGCACCGCACCCAGCGCAAAATTCTGATCATCGGTTCTGGCGGATATATCTGCCAGCCGCGTTTGGGCCATTTCCAGAGTCTCATCAGCAACAAACGGATTGGTCTGCGCCTGTGAAATACTGGCTGTAAACAGAAAGGGAAGAATAAAATGTAGTTTCATGATCTTGTCTCCAAATTTATGAACGATGTTCAAGAAATAGGATATAACAAAAATAATGCAAGTCTTTGCCTGAGTTACCCAAGGGTGACGTTACGTCCGCCAAGAGGATTAAAGGCGGGCGCAAGATTTGGACCAACGGTTAAGGTGGATCGGCCAGCAAGAAAACGATTCAAAGTGGCAGTGGCTAAATTGTCAAAGAAATGCCGTGTGCATCT
>JALSGU010000293.1 GCA_026982575.1 Paracoccaceae bacterium
TTTGAAATTGATGCCGCAGCCAGAAATAAAACGCAAAATAGTTATGCGGCGGCACCAGATCAGGCGAATGATAACTGTCGGTTGGGTCAATATTATAACCCCTTGCCGGTTGCACGCCGACGATAACCTTGCCAAATTTCAGGATCGACAGCGCAAAGCCGCCCTCACCCAGAAAAGGGTCCAGTTCGGGTTTGCCCCAGCGTTCCTCAACACGGCGGCGAATCTCGGCAGGTAGCGCGCCATAACTTTGTTGGTAATCTTCAAGCGTCAGGCGTTCACCACCCGAACGCTGGGTCCGATCGGTTAGCCAATTGGTCGGGCCAGCTAGAATTCGATCCATCAAATCAGCAGAATCTTTGGGCAGGTTTTGCGTGGTATAACCGTCAGCCTTCAGCGCCTCTAGCACCCCGACCGTGGCCGCGGGTGTATCCAAGCCAACCCCGTTGGCCAAGCGCCCGTCTTTGTTGGGATAGTTCGCCAATACCAGCGCCACTTTGCGGGTTTTGCTTGGCGTGGTTGCCAGTCGCGCCCAATTGGCGGCCAGCTTGGCGACAAAAGAAATGCGTTCGCCATGGGCGCGATAGGCTGAAATCAGGCATTCGGTTGCCTCGTCAAAATAAGCCTCTCCCTTAAAACTGACCGCGCGGGTTAATATCCGCCCGTCGATTTCAGGCAGGCTGACATTCATGGCAATATCGCGGGCAGACAGGCCAGCAGTGCCCGATGCCCATGCTTCTTCGGTGCCAGCGGCAAACACGATTTGAAATACCGGCGCGCCGGTGGCATCAAGCGGGGTGGGCTGGTGGCCATCCGCGCCCGATTGCGGCGATGAAACCGCAAAGCTGGTGCCATTCAGCACCAGATTTGGTTCCGCCTGTTCAAATATTTGCGCAATGGTCGCTGCCGAAACCGCATCTTTCAACGAGGCCACAAAGACCGGCAACGGGTTTAGCTCCTGTGCAATCAACGCCTTTATCATGCGGTTTATCGGGTGCAGCCCTGCGCCCTGAACCAGCGCGCGATAGAATACCAATGCCACCACCGGCTGGCCGTCTTTCCAGAACACCTCGCGCAGGGTTTCCAGAGAGGCCGTTTCAACGCCCGGCGCATAAATTCCGGCGCGAAGCAGGGTTTTGCTGGCCTCGGGTTTTTCACCCCCATCAATCATTGCTGCTGCATAACGCAGGAAATTGCTGCAATTTTCCGGCCCTGCTTCAATCAGATAAGACCAGAGCGCGTCATAATCGGCATTTGAAACGGTCGAGTATGCTCGCAAGCCCTCATCCGGCTTATCATCCCCCGGCAAAACCACCAACATTACCCCGGCCGCGCGCAGGCGGATCGAAAACTGTTCTAACCCGTATGGCCAATAGGCCTCGCC
>JALSGU010000294.1 GCA_026982575.1 Paracoccaceae bacterium
TAACGCTGCGCGACATGTCTCGGGATATCAAAGAATATTCACCCGGATCAACCGGCCATAAATATTCTTCACCCGGTTCCAAAACCGCCGTTGTGATCAGGGTATCGCCTTGCATCAAGGTCAGCGCGCCCCGGGTGTTGCCCCCGTATGCTCCACGAATAAATTTATATCTCACCAGCCCGACCGGCGTCAGCATATCGGCAAACCCGACCCCCGCAGGCGACCCTTTAATCGCCACAAGATCACGGATCTGGCGGGTGTTATCGGTGCTTACAAACCATCCCGGCGGGGTTAAAACATAAAATTCATATTGGCCCGGTGTTGATAACGGTGCGTTTTCGATGCTGGTTGATGCCTGGAAATTGGCGAACCCGTTCAGATTTGTCCGCGCAGCGGCCCGCGCGGCACCGTTAAAACCCAAAGCAACCGCGATGTCTGCAAAAGGCCTGTCATCCAGATCATAGACACCATTGGCGTTCAGGTCATGGAATACAAAAGATGATATATTGACTTTTGAATCGCTGGATGACCAATCGCTGCGCATCGGGTAAAAGACACTGTTCGATTGGCCGATGGCAATATGTGGCAACAAAACCGCCGCAACCAATGCAGTAATACCAAATTTATTAACCATCATGTTTTTGCATGTAATGGGGTCAAAGCCCCGGCAACCGGGGGGTTGATATGCAGTCCTATCCCCGGCCGTTTGGTTGCACAGCATCGCCTGAATCCTGCGTCAGCGCCAAAGCCAGAAGCCCAAGCAAAATCAAGGGCACCAGCCAATCACCCGAGCCGCCCATTGGCGCGCCTTCTTCAATCATGGCTATATCGGCTGGTGGCGTATAAACCAAAGAGCCCGCCGCAGCGGATGTTGCCGCAAAGACGGCTGCTAGGATTGCTGTAATTTTCTTCATGGGAATGCCCCTTAATGGCTAACGAGTTGAAATGCTTATCAAACCGTAACATCAAAAAACACCCGCGACAACCGTTTTTACAAAGGAATTTCATACCGGCCTTAAGCTGAATTTGCCTGAGGCCGGTAAGAAGTATTACTTTTTATTGGCCATAAGTGACCACCAGCCGCGTTTTTTGGGTTCGTCCGGTTTTTTGTCACTTGCCGCAGGTGCAGGGCTGGTGACCGGTTCTTGAACCGCAGTATCAACCGCCGCATCCTGATCGGATATGGGCGCTTTTGCAGATGCTCTTGCACGTTTTTTCGGTGCAGCGGCTTTTGGTGCCGGTTCGGGGTCAGGTTCCGGTGTGTTTTCCGGTGCAGCCTCGCTGCCGGTTTCGGCCGGCTTATCAACCGGTTTACGGGTGCGCCTGCGCGAGCGGGATTTTTTCGGTTTTTCCTCGGGGGTTGATTTTTCATCAACCA
>JALSGU010000295.1 GCA_026982575.1 Paracoccaceae bacterium
GCGCAATCCTCGGCAAAAGACCCCATCAACCGGCCTTTTTCATAGGCATCTTCCAGCCCGTCCAGAAACATGTGATCCATGGCCTGGGCATGGCCAATACGGGCGCCATCGCGCATTTTGGGCAGCAAGTATGGTGCGGCGCTCATGTTTTCCATGCCGCCTGCAACCAGAATTTTACCATTGCTTGCCAGCAGTTGATCATGGGCCATCATGGTTGTTTTCATGCCGGACCCGCACATTTTATTTAAGGTGGTGGCGGGCACGGCTTCGGGTAATCCGGCGGCAAAACCGGCTTGACGGGCGGGGGCTTGGCCTTGGCCGGCGGGCAGCACGCAGCCCATCAGCAGTTCATCGACCGCATCAGGGGCAATGCCGGATTTGGAGAGAGCGGCGCTTATGGCGGCCCCGCCCAGTGTTGCGGCTGATGCGCCGCTTAATGCGCCTTGAAATCCGCCCATAGGGGTGCGGCTGGCGCCAACGATAACGATTTGGTCTTGCATCTAATTCTCCTGTGCGCCGCGTTCGCGGTAGGGGGTGGTTTGAAAATGGCTGCGATAACATTTTGAGAAATGCGATGGCGATGAAAACCCGCAAGCCAATGCTACGTTTATGACTGACATTTCCGTTTGTAACAATAAGTTGCGAGATTTTCTTAATCTTAATTCCATGTAATAACGTTTGGGAGAACGGTCCAGATAACGCCGGAAAAGCCGTTCCAGCTGGCGGGTCGACATGCCCACATCATCGGCCAGATCCGAGGGCGAAATCGGCTCCTCAAGGTTTTCTTCCATTATGTGAATCACCTTGGCCAGTTTCGGGTGGCGCACGCCGATGCGGGTGGGGATCGACAGGCGCTGGTCGTCTTTGTCGGTGCGAATGGCGGTATGGATCATCTGGTCGGCCACCGCATTGGCCAGTTTTGCGCCATGTTTGGACCCGATCAGTTTTAGCATCAGGTCCAGACTGGCAGCGCCGCCAGCCGAGGTATAACGGTTGCGATCAACCGTAAAAATCGCGGTGCTTAATTCCAGATCGGGGAATTCTTCTAGAAAGGATTCGCGGTTTTCCCAATGGATGGTGGCGCGGCGGCCGTCCAGCAAACCGGCTTTGGCCAGCACATAGCTTGCGGTGCAAAGCGCACCGATGGCCATGCCTTTGCGCGATTCGCGGCGCAACCAGCCCATGACTGTTTTTGTGGTGACGGATTTAATGTCCATGCCGCCACAAACGATGATGGTTTGGTCGCGATCCAGTTCGCTGAATGCGCCATCAACCACCAAAGCCGCGCCGTTTGAACAGCGCACGTTTTCGCCGGTTTCCGAGATGATTTTCCATTCATATATGGTTTGTTCCGCCATCCGGTTGGCAATGCGCAAAGGTTCGACCGCGCTGGCAAAACCGGTCATTGAATAATTGGGCAGCAGTAAAAACACAAACCGTGACACGGCAGCATTTTCAGTAAGCAGGGAATCAGCCATTGTCACACCTTTTTAACAGCGCTTTGGATCACTGTGTTTGAGCACGAACATTGCGTCAAGAGAATTCATCGTGACCGGGTGCTGACGAAAATCGCGACATTCTATCACGGTGACCTCTGGTCAATTATCAAGCGCTGCATTATAAGCCCAACAGATAAAAATTAACCTGCCATAAAGGAGTATTAATATGGCCAACACTTGGAACAAATCTGACTGGCGCAGCAAGCCCCGGGTCCAGATGCCCGAGTATCTGGATAAATCGGCGTTAAACGCCGCAACAGAGCGTTTGGCCAGTTATCCCCCTTTGGTTTTTGCCGGCGAAGCGCGGCGGTTAACCCGGCAGCTGGGCGAGGTTGCCAATGGCAATGCCTTTTTGCTGCAAGGCGGCGATTGTGCGGAAAGCTTTGCCGAATTTTCGGCGGATATGATCCGCGATACATACAAGGTTATGTTGCAAATGGCGGTGGTGCTGACCTTTGGTGGCAAAACGCCGGTGGTGAAAATCGGCCGTATGGCGGGGCAATTCGCCAAGCCGCGCTCGGCTGATTATGAAACGGTTGACGGGGTGGAATTGCCCAGCTATCGCGGGGATATCATCAACGGGTTTGAATTTGGCAAGGAATCACGCATTCCCGATCCGGACCGCATGTTGCGCGCCTATACCCAAGCGGCGGCGTCATTGAACCTGTTGCGGGCATTTTCGCAAGGCGGTTTTGCCGATATCAAACGCGTGCATAGCTGGACATTGGAAAGCACCAAAGGCGCGACCGAATACGAAGAATATCATGCGCTGGCCAGCAAAATTTCTGAATCGCTGGAGTTTATGGAGGCAGCGGGCGTTTCCGGTAAAACCGTTGATTCCATGAAACGGGTCGATTTTTACACCAGCCACGAGGCATTGCTGCTGGAATA
The DNA here is from genome assembly GCA_026982575.1 of Paracoccaceae bacterium. Classification (GTDB taxonomy): domain Bacteria; phylum Pseudomonadota; class Alphaproteobacteria; order Rhodobacterales; family Rhodobacteraceae; genus UBA3077. The sequence goes on from JALSGU010000295.1 coordinate 2,391, forward strand.
TGAAGAAGCGCTTTGCCGTCAGGATTCACTGACCGGCCAATGGGTTGCCGGTTCCGGCCATATGATCTGGATTGGCGATCGCACCCGCCAGCCCGATGGCGCGCATGTGGAATTTTGCAAAGGCGTGATTAACCCGATCGGCTTGAAATGCGGCCCGACCATCACCCCCGATGATTTGTTGGGGCTGATTGACAGCCTGAATCCTGAAAACGAAGCAGGCCGGTTAACCCTGATTGCGCGGTTTGGTGCGGGCAAGGTTGCTGACCATCTGCCAGCGCTTATCCGCGCGGTGGAGGCAGAGGGCCGCAAGGTGGTTTGGAGCTGTGATCCGATGCACGGCAATACGGTGAAATCGGCCAGTGGTTATAAAACGCGGCCTTTTGACAAGGTGTTGGCCGAAGTGCAGGAATTTTTCCAGATCCATAAATCCGAGGGCACCCATGCGGGCGGTGTGCATTTCGAGATGACCGGCAAGGATGTTACTGAGTGTGTTGGCGGGTTGCGCGCCGTTTCCGACGAGGACCTTTCCAGTCGCTATCATACCGCCTGTGATCCACGCCTGAATGCCTCGCAATCGCTGGAACTGGCGTTTTTGGTGGCGCGCGAATTGGGTGCGCAAACAGAATCGCGCCGCATCGCGGTTTGATATATCTGGTAATAACAGCGGCGGCCGGGGTTTCTGACGATGTCGTAACCTTGGCCGCTGAACAACTGGCGGGGGCGGAAGCACCGCGTCGGCTATCGGAGCTTGCGGTTGAAATCGGGTTTCGCGGTGCGCAGCCGGAAATTGCACCTGTGGCGGGGGTGGATTTCAATTTTGTGCCATCGGGTAACCGCCAGAAAAAATTACTGATCGCAGATATGGACAGCACCATTATTCCGGTGGAATGCATTGACGAGCTGGCCGATTTTGCCGGTGTCAAAGACCAGGTTTCCGAAATCACCGAACGCGCCATGCTGGGCGAACTGGATTTTGAAGCAGCAATAGATGCACGGGTTTTGCTGTTGGCAGGGCTTGGTGAACAAGCATTGCAGCAATGTTACGATGAACGCATTTCGCTGAATCCGGGCGCGCGGGTGTTGGTGCAAACCATGAATGCATTGGGCGCCATGACAGCGCTTGTATCGGGCGGGTTCACCTATTTTACCGGCAAAGTTGCAGCAGAAGCCGGATTCCAGATGAACCGCGCCAATATTCTGGAAATTGAAAATGCCGCCCTGACCGGCACGGTGCGGCGGCCCATATTAGGGCGCGAAGCCAAGCTGGAATCTTTGAACGCGCTTTGTGCAGAGCGGGGTATTTCTGCCAAAGATGTGATTGCGGTTGGCGATGGTGCCAATGACTTGATGATGGTTCAGGCCGCCGGTATGGGCATTGCTTATCGCGCCAAACCGGCACTTAAAGCAGCAGCAGATATGGTGCTGGACCATTCAGACCTGACGGCTTTGCTGGCGTTGCAGGGTATTGCCGAAGCCGATTACATGTCTTGATCTTTATCGGATACCAGCCGTAAATGCCCGCGCTTTGGCGGTTTTTCAGTGTCGGGATTGCTGTTATTGGTAACGGCGTGAATGCCATCGGTGCCAAAGGCGGCCTGGGTTTCGGCAAAGCCCTGAAACTGCTGGTCGCTGGTATCAACCACTGTCAATTTTTGCCCGGCAATCCCGAACCGAAGCGGTGCCACATAAGGCACAACCGGCGTGGAAATGCAGCCCAATATACGGTTTACATCGCCAAAATCACTGCGCAGCGGTAGCAACAGCATTTTAAGCGAAATTACATTATCGTTCAAATCCTGCGCCACCAGCGTAATTTCGGCGATGCCGGGGCGGGCCATAACCTGACCTAGCAACAGGACCATTTTTTCACGATACCGGTTTTGTATCATGGAACTGGCCAATTGGCCGCGCACCTCGAACCCCATCATTTCGCATAGCATCATGCCTGAATGGCGAATGCGGAATTGTTCAGGCGCAGAGCTTTCCAGAATAAAGATATTTTCCAGCATTTCGGGAAATTGGCGCGGATCAATTTGCGAGCGGAACGGGATTTCACCATCAACACGCAAACCTTCCCAGTGGTTGACCAATTTTTGAAAGTGGATATTTGTCATAATAGTCTCGTATTTCCGAAGCGATCCGGCAAAGTGGCGGAGTTGTTGCAATTTCACCGATAACACTAATACAATTTTACACGCATGTAACGAAGGATCTTTAACTATCGTTAACGCTGATGCTTTGGTTGACCGGATGCGGGGCAAAAGATAGGTGTTATCACCAGATAAATAAAGGATTATTGGATGACACGCCAATCTATGACAGGCTTTGCCACGCTGGACGGCGCACGGGATTTGCTGAGCTGGCAGTGGGAAATCCGCTCGGTTAACGGTAAGGGGCTGGATATCCGGCTGCGGTTGGCAGACGGGTTTGAGGGTTTGGAAAAGCCGGTTCGGGCACTGGCACCGCAATATATTTCGCGGGGCAATGTGGCCTTAAGCCTCAAGGTCAAACAGCGCGAAGGGCAGGGGGTGCCACGGCTGAACGAGGCGGTGCTGAACGCGGTTTTGCAGGCGGTTGGCCAAACCAATGCAGCGGCCGAACAGCAAGGGATTGATACATACCCGACCAGCGCGGCTGATTTGCTGGCCCTGCGGGGCGTGATGGAATACGGGGCTGAAGAAAAGGTTTCTGCGGATATAATGGCTGAGGTAATCGCGCAAATTCCCGAATTATTTGCGCTTTTTCAAGCCGCACGGCTGTCCGAGGGGGCGGCTTTGTTGCGGATATTGACCGATCAACTGGACCAAGTGGCCGAATTAACCGATGCTGCAGCAAAATCGGCCGAGGCCAGGTTGGCGAAATCGGGTGACTTGCTGCGCAATAAGGTAACCGCGCTGATTGATGCCACAGAATTGGCCGACGAGGCACGATTGCAACAGGAACTGGCGGTTCTGGCGGTAAAGGCTGACGTAACCGAGGAAATCGACCGCCTAAAAGCCCATATTGATGCGGCAAGGCAGTTGCTGGCCAACCCGAACCCTGTCGGGCGCAAATTCGATTTTTTGATGCAGGAATTCAACCGCGAGGCCAATACCTTGTGTTCAAAATCCGGATCGGTCGAATTAACCGCGATTGGGCTTGACCTGAAAACGGTTATTGATCAAATGCGTGAACAGATTCAGAATTTGGAGTAGACATGCCCGTGGAACGCAAAGGCCTATTGATTATTTTATCCTCGCCATCAGGGGCGGGCAAATCCACGCTTTCAAAACGGGTGCTGGAAAATGACAGCGAGGTGGTTTTTTCGGTTTCCGCCACCACACGCAACCCCCGCAAAGGCGAATCTGACGGGCGGGAATATTATTTCAAGACCCGCGATGAATTTGAAAACCTGATTGAAAACAACGGCATGCTGGAACATGCTGAAGTGTTCGGTAACTTTTACGGCTCACCGCGGGCGCCGGTTGAGGCCGCAATCAATGCGGGAAAAGATGTGTTGTTCGATGTGGATTGGCAAGGTGGGCAACAGATTAGAAATTCGCCATTGCAGCAATCGGTGGTATCGATATTTATCCTGCCGCCCAGCATTGCCGCCCTGCGCCAACGGCTGATGGATCGCGGCCAAGACAGTATCGAGGTGGTGGAAAAACGTATGGCGCAATCGCGAAACGAAATCAGCCATTGGGCTGAATATGATTATGTTTTGGTCAATGATGATCTGGATCGCGCCGAATCCGAATTGCGATCCATTGTGGCCGCCGAACGCTTGCGCCGCGAACGCCAAACGCGGCTAAACGGGTTTGTGCAACGGCTGAATGCAGAATTCGAGGCGCTATGATTTATACGCTTGATGGCATAACGCCGAAATTGGCAGGCGATAGCTGGGTTGCGGACACAGCGGTTTTGATTGGCGATGTGGTGCTGGAAACGGCCGCATCGATCTGGTTCGGTGCGGTTTTGCGTGGTGATAACGAACAGATTCTGGTCGGGCAGGGCAGCAATATTCAGGAAAATTGCGTTTTGCACACCGATATGGGCTTTCCGTTAACCATTGGCGCGGGCTGCACCATTGGCCACAAAGCTATGCTGCATGGCTGTATAATCGGCGAAAATTCCCTGATTGGCATGGGGGCGATTGTGCTGAATGGCGCGCAAATTGGCAAAAATTGCCTGATCGGCGCTGGTGCGCTGGTGACCGAAGGCAAAGAAATACCGGACGGGTCTTTGGTGCTGGGCAGCCCGGGCAAAGCGGTGCGGCAGCTGGATGCGGCGGCCATTGCCAGCATTGCCCAATCCGCCTTGCATTATCAGGACAATATGCGGCGGTTTCGGGCTGGATTACAGCTAAAAGGTTAGCTCCAGCCCTGACGGGG
>JALSGU010000296.1 GCA_026982575.1 Paracoccaceae bacterium
CGCGAGGAAATCATGTCGGCAAGTTGTTTTGGGTGCATGGACTGCTCCTGTAATTAAGGATTTTGCAACTATTGCACCAATCTGGTTAACGGGAAATGAATTTTTGCCAAGCTTGCCATTGGCTGGCAATTTGGTTAGGTATCTGGCCAAATCCGGGCCTGTGGCCCACCCATTGCCACGGATAAAAATATGAAAACGGATGCAAACCGGTTTGAGGTCAGGCTGGCAAAAAACGATGCGGATATTCGCGCCGCCCAGCAGCTTCGATATCGGGTTTTTGTTGAGGAAATGGGCGCGGATGTTAGCCCCGAAGATCACGCGGAAAAAATTGAACAAGACCGGTTTGACCCATATTTCGACCATCTTTTGCTGATTGATAAATCAATTGAACCGGATGCTTTTGGCAACCATGTTGTCGGGGTTTACCGCCTTATGCGCGACGCGGCAGCGCGTAATGGCGTGGGGTTTTACGGGGCCGGGGAATATGATCTTTCCAAACTTGAAACCAGCCCGCGCAAATGTGTTGAACTGGGGCGATCCTGTATTGCAAAGGAACATCGCGGCGGGGTTGGCATTCATTTGTTATGGGATGGTTTGGGGGATTATGTGATCTCCAACAATATCGAAATTATGTTCGGGGTTGCATCGTTTCACGGGGCCGATATTGCGCCGCTGAAAAATGCGCTGGCTTATTTGCACCACAGCTATCTGGCGCCGGATGATCTGCGGGTAAAAGTGCTTGAAAAACACTATATCAGCCTGAACCAGATGCCGGTTGAGCAGATTGACCGCAAGCTGGCCTTGCGTGAAATTCCATCGCTGATCAAGGCGTATTTGCGTTTGGGCGGGTTTGTTGGTGATGGCGCTTTTGTGGACCATGAATTTAACACGGTGGATGTTTGTCTGATTATGGATACCAAACGTATGGTGACCAAATACCGTGATTTTTATGCGCGGAATCGGGGGTAATATGGCCTGGAACGCAGTAAAACCGCCGGAATATCCCAAGCTGGGCGTAATTGGCTGGGGGCGGTTCGGCATTCGGGCGGTGTTTTTCGGAATTGCCTCGGTTATTCTGGTTAGCCTGCTGGTTTTGGCCTATTTCGCGGAGCGCCTGTATAATGGCAGCCTGATCAGCAGCAAAATAGCCCGGCTTTGGGGACGCTGCGGGCGGATGTGTTGCGGGCTTAGCCTTGAAATTCAAGGGCAGGAAATGCAGCATGGCGGTGCGATTGTGGCCAATCATGCCAGCTGGATTGATATTTTCACCATGCATAACGCCGCCCATATCCATTTTGTTTCCAAATCCGAGGTGGCCAAATGGCCCGGTATCGGCTTTATGGCACGGGTATCTGGCACGGTATTTATTGTGCGAAAACCAACCGAGGCCAAACGCCAGCAAGCTGCGATGGCAAAACGGATAAAAGGCGGCGATAAACTGTGTTTTTTCCCCGAAGGCACCAGCACCGATGGTCAGCGGGTATTACCGTTTAAATCCTCGCTGTTCAGCGTTTTTCACACGCCGGAGTTGCGCGATTCGGTTTGGGTGCAGCCGGTTAGCGTGACCTATATCGCCCCCCCAAACCGGCCAAAAGAATTTTATGGCTGGTGGGGCAATATGGAGTTTTTTGCCCATGCCAAGGTGGTTTTCGGGCTGTCGCGCGGTGGCAAGGTTGTCGTGACCTATCATCCGCCGCTGAAGGCCGCTGATTATGCAGACCGCAAGCGCCTGTCACAAGATGCGGAAATTCTGGTGCGGGCAGGGGTGGAAAAAAACCTGCTGGCAGCGATTTAGGCCAAGGCTGCGATGATGTTTGCCAAGCTGGTTTTCGGGCTGTCTGTGCCCCATATTTCCGGCCCTAAACATATAAAATCGGCGTGGTCTTTTATGCTGGCAAGGCTGGTTTCGTTGATGCCGCCTTCGGCCACTACCGGTACTTCGATCATTTCGGACCACCACTGGAATAAATCAGCCGTGGCAATTGCCCCGTCGCCCAGCCCGGTATCGATCAGCGGCCCAAAACTGACATAATCAACCCCGATTTCCGCTGCCGTCATGCCCATATGGCGCGACCCGCCGCAATAGGCACCGATGATGGCGTCTTTGCCCAACAGCTTGCGGGCCTCGCGGATGGTTTTGCTGCCATCAGTCAGATGCACGCCGTCCAGCCCGTGGGTTTCTGCCATGCGAAAATGATCGTCGATAACAATGGCCACATCGCGCGCATGGCATATTTCGCGCAAGGCATCAGCGGCGCGGCCAAGGATTTTGGCATCGGTGCTTGCCATGGAAATACGCAGGCAGGCAATGGCGGTGCTATCCAGAATTTCTGCCAAAAGTGGCGAGAATTCAGCAAGATCAAACTGTTGCGGGGTTTTCAGGTATATTTGGGCTATATCGGTCATCGGGTTTCCTTTTGGAGGCTTTTAGCCGCCGCGCTGGCTGGGTTCAATCCCCCGGGTGCCAATTTGGCGCGGCCATGTGAAACCCTGAAAAATCAAAAGCAGGCGAGACCGAACAACTGACCAGTGACCAATCGCCGGTGCTGCGGGCTGATTGCCAATGTTGAATTGGCACGGTGAAATGGCCGTGCTGCCCTGCCAGAATATCAGGCCCAAGGGTGATTTTTTGCACAGGGCCAGCATCATTTTCGGCCAGCGATAACACCAGCGGCGCGCCTACATTAAAATGCCAGATCTCGGTTGCATCAATCCGGTGCCAATGGGATGTTTGCCCTGATTCCAGCAAATAATAAATGCAGCTGCCCGAGGGCCGCGCGCCGGTTGAATTGGCAATCCAGGTCTGGCGATACCAGCCGCCCTCGGGGTGGGGTTTCAG
>JALSGU010000297.1 GCA_026982575.1 Paracoccaceae bacterium
GCGATGCTGATCCGGTATGAATCATCGCCGGTTTTTTCAATGTTATAAGGGGGGTAACTGGAACCGCCGCTATCGGCGCGGGTGACCGTATCCATGATATTGGCCAAGCGGTCAAAGCCGATGCTGGTGCGGTAAAGCGGGGAAAAATCAAAATTTCGCATGTCAGGTATCCTTTGTTAAGCGACACAAATTGCGGCCCTCCCGAAGGACAGGCCAGTTTTCACCAAGCCCGTTTGGCGCTTGATGCTAAAGACCTAAGGATAATTTTTGCGGTTTCAACCCCTTGAAAATCGATCGGGCATCACCCTTTAGACACACCTGAATCATCAGCCAAAGCCACACTTTGGCCGGAATCAAATTCAACGCTGATTTGCTTTTCGGTTTTCGCGCCCAGTTTTTTCAAGGTCTCAACCTTGTCCGTCAGGTTCCCCCGACCGCTTGTCAGCTTTTTCATGGCCTCGTCCTGCGCTTTTTGCGCCTGCCCCAACCGATAGCCCACGTCTTCCAGATTCTCGATAAATCCGGCAAATTTGTCATAAAGCGTGCCAGCTTGCCGTGCGATTTCCAGCGCGTTTTTGTTGCGGCGTTCCACCGACCACAGGTTTTCCACGGTTTTCAGAGCCAGCATCAGGTTGGTTGGCGAGGCTATCACCACTTGGCGATCCGCCGCATAAAGCACCAGTTTGGGGTCAAGGCGCACCGCCTCGGAAAAGGCGCTTTCAATGGGCATGAACATGATCACATAATCCACTGACCCGTCATCAAAACTGTGATATTTTTTGGCCGAAAGCGTATCAATATGGGTTTTGACCGAGGCAACATGCGCCTTCATATCGAGCATTTGCGCCCTGTCATTATCCGCGGTCACCGCACGTTCATAAGCCACCAGCGATACTTTGCTATCCACAACCAACCGCCGCCCACCGGGCAGGTTTACCACCACATCGGGGCGAAACGCCTTGCCCTCATCGTCGCGGTGATGCACCTGAATTTCATATTCCTCGCCCTCGCGCAGGCCGGACCGTTCAAGGATAGACGCCAAAACCATCTCTCCCCATGCGCCCTGTTTTTGCTGGTCACCCTTTAGGGCCTGCGTCAGGTTATGGGCCTCGGTCGATACCTCCAGCGATCGTTTTGTCAGCATTTCGATCTCGGCTTTTAGCGCGGCGCGGTCTTTGCCGGCTGATTCGTGCACATTGCGCAATTCCAGCTCAAATTTGCCGATATGGTCTTTCAGGGGTGCCAATGTTTGCGCCAGCCGTTCCGCATTGGTTTTCTCAAACTGCTGGCCATGGGTTTCCAGAACCTGCCCCGCCAGTAATTTGAATTCGGCCCGCAGATCATCGCCGGTTTTGGTCAGCAATTCGGCATTGGTTTCAGATGCCAGTTTTTGCTGGCGTAATTCTTCGTGCAAACGTGCATTTTCGGCCTGCCATTTTGCCAAAACCTCGCGCGCCTTTTCCAGCTCCCCTGCCTGCTTTTTCCGCTGAGGCTCCAATGCTTGCAGCCCCGCCAATTGCGTATGGGCCTCGCGCAATTCAAGGCTAAGTTTCGCTGAAATGGCGGATTGTTCATCCAGTTGTCTGGCCAGATTGCGGTTTTCATCACCCGCGCGGCCCAAGGCCCCTGCGCGCCGCCAGATAAACAGCATCAGCGCGATCAGGGCCATGCCCCCCAGTGCAATCAATATCCAGTCAGGATATTGGCGGATTTGTTGCAGATATTGTTCAATCATAAGGGTGCCTGTTGTTATCAGGCTTGCTTACGCGAAAACCGGCAAAATGCCTATCCCATTTTTGCAGGCTTTGGCCCGCCGGTCGCCCAATCCAGCAATTCAACCGT
>JALSGU010000298.1 GCA_026982575.1 Paracoccaceae bacterium
CCCATATGATGGGTGACCGCGCCGCAACAGCCCATACCGCGCGCAATCACAACTTCTACCCCGTGGCGGGTTAGCAACCGGATGGTGGCCTCGTTAATATCGGTATCAAGCGCGGTTTGCGCACAGCCCGATAACAGCGCCACACGGCGGATTTTTTGGCCCTTGGCTTTAAACGTTTGCGGGCGGTCCACAGGGCTGGGCGTTGGCAGTTTTTTTGGTGCAAAATCCACCATGGCCTTTAGTTTCGCAGGCAGCGCAAACCGAAACGGTTTTACAGCCCAAGCCCCCAGAATCGACACCCGAAACCGCGCCGGATAGGGCAATATTTGTGACAATATCCAGCGCATCCCACGGTCAAACAAGGGCCGTTTATAGGTTTTTTCGATATGTTCACGCGCCAGATCCACCAGATGCATGTAATGCACGCCCGACGGGCAGGTTGTCATACAGGCAAGGCAGCTTAGGCAACGATCAATATGTTTAACGGTTTTTTCATCCGCCGCGCGGTCGTTTTCAAGCATATCCTTGATCAGATAAATCCGCCCGCGCGGGCTGTCGAGTTCATCGCCCAGCAACTGGTATGTCGGGCAGGTGGCGGTACAAAACCCGCAATGCACGCAGGCACGCAAAATTTCATCGGCACGTTTGATGCCGGTATCTTTTAACTGTTCGGGGCTGAAATTGGTTTGCACTTAGGTCATCCAGTCGGGGTTCAGAATATTTTTCGGGTCAAACTTGGCGCGCAACGCTTTTTCAAGCGCCGCAATCACTGCGGGCCGGGGTTGAAACACCGGCAAGGCATTGCCGCGCAGCAGCATGGCATGGCCCTTATATTTGGCTTTGCGCATATCCATCCCGCTTGGTGCCAACACCCAAAGCAGCCCGCCAGCCCAGTCAAACATGATTTGTTGCGCACCTAAACGCCGCAGCTCTGCTGCCAAAACCGGCCCGTCAGATGGTTTTACCGAAAACCGCCATACGTCACCTTCCTGACCCGCAAATGCCTGCACATCGCGCAAGACTTGCCAGTCAAATTCACCGATTTCACCCCCCAAAAGCTTGGCCAAAGCCGTGGCGCGATATGCAACCGACCCTGACAGCCCCTCAACCCGCAAGGCTGTAACGCCGTCAACATGGCCCGCGCCGTTTACATCAAATGGTGATCCAAGTGCGCGCGCCATGGTTGCGGCGCAGGTTTTTTCATCCTCAACCACCAACACGCTTGCGCTGGCCTGCGCTGCTGGCAGCAGCTTGAAACTTACCTCGCTTAGCACGCCCAAGGTGCCAAAACTGCCGGACATCAATTTCACCAGATCATAGCCGGTGACATTTTTCATCACCCGCCCGCCGTTTTTGATCACCGTGCCAGAGCCATCTACAAAGCGCACCCCGATCAGGCTGTCGCGACACGCCCCTGCCGAAATGCGGCGCGGGCCGGATGCATTGGTGGCCACCACCCCGCCAATGGTTGGCGTGGATTTCACGCCTTGCAATGCCGCCAGATTATTGGGTTCAAACGGCAGGCATTGGCCGTTTTTGGCCAGCAATATTTCAATTTCAGCCAGCGAAGTGCCGGCCTTTGCGACCAGTGTCAGGGCCTCGGGTTCATATAATGTAACCCCGGACAAGCCGCTTGTGTAAAGCGGCTCCGCGTTATTACGCGCCTGCCAGGTGCCGCCGCCAACAATGTTTAATGGGCCTGAAGCATCGGCCATTACCTGAATCAATTCTTTTTCGCTTGAGGGTGTCATCCGCGCCGCGCCTCGCTGGCATCCAGTGGAAAAACCTTGGCGGGGTTCAGCAACCATTCAGGGTCAAACACATCCTTTACCGCCATCTGGATTTCCAGATCATCACCGTTGAATTGCTCATACATCAGATCACGTTTTTCTATGCCGACCCCGTGTTCGCCGGTTAAACAACCGCCGACCTCTACGCATAGTTTCAGAATTTCCGCGCCCATGTCTTCGCATTTCTCCAGATCACCGGGTTTATTGGCATCATACAGAATAAGCGGATGCATATTGCCATCACCCGCATGAAACACATTGCCCACATCCAGCCCGTATTCTTTGGATAATTCGCTAATACGGCGCAGCACCAACGGCAGTTGGCTAACCGGAATGGTGCCATCAAGACACATATAATCGTTGATCTGCCCCATGGCGCCAAATGCCGCTTTGCGACCTTTCCAGATATTGGCGGATTCCGCTGCTGACCGGCTTTCGCGGATTTCTACCGGGTTATGGCGTTGGGCGATTTTTGTGATCAAAGCCAGCTGATGGTTGATTTCGGCTTCCGATCCCTCGACCTCTATAACCAGCAATGCTTCGGCATCGGGATAGCCGGCATCAACAAATTTTGCCACCGCTTCCAGAATTGGCCGATCCATGAATTCAATCGCCACCGGCAAAACCCCTGCCTGAATAATGTCGGAAACACAGGCCCCCGCAACGGCATTGTCATCAAACCCGATCAACACCGGCCGCGCGCCTTCGGGCTTGGCCAGAATGCGTAACGTAGCCTCGGTTACCACCCCCAATTGGCCCTCGGAGCCACAGACAAGACCCAGCAGATCATAACCGCCTGAATCCAGATAGGCGCCGCCAAGCTCAACAATTTCACCGGCCATGGTCACCATGGTAACCCCCAGCAGATTATTGGTGGTGACGCCATATTTCAAACAATGCGCCCCGCCGGAATTCATGGCGATATTACCGGCAATCGCACAAGCCAGCTGGCTGGAGGGATCAGGCGCATAGAAAAACCCGTTGCTTTCCACCGCGCCCGAAACGCTTAGGTTGGTGCGCCCCGATTGCACGCGGATAAAGCGGTTTTCGTAATCGGTTTCCAGCACCTTATCCAGCCGCGCCACCCCCAGAATAATGCTGTCGGCAGTGGGCATCGCGCCCCCTGCCAATGATGTGCCAGACCCGCGCGGCACCACGGGCACCTTCATTTCATGGCAGGCGCGCAAAACCGCGGCTACTTCGGCGGTGCTGGCAGGCAGCACCACCGCCAAAGGCGCACAGCGATAGGCCGAAAGCGCATCACATTCATAGACCTTTGTTTCCACCGGATCATCAATCACCGCGCCGTCAGGCAGCAGGTTGCGCAACCGCGCCACGATCCCGGCTTTGCTGGCAATAATTTCCGCGTTGGCAACAGGCATTTGCATGTGAATGTCCTTTTTATTGGCGCTTACCTAATTGGCATAAGCCACAGAGGGCAGCCATGTCACAAGATTGGGCCAGAAAAACACAATTGAAAGGCCAAGCACCTGAAGCAGCACAAACGGGATAACGCCCTTATAGATATGCATCAGTGAAATATCCTTGGGGCAAACGCCTTTCAGATAAAACAGCGCAAAGCCAACCGGCGGGGTCAGGAATGACGTTTGCAAGGTCACCGCCACCAATATCGCAAACCACACCACCGACGGGTTATCAACCACGCCGAAACCCTCAACCGGAATGTTCAGGCCAATTACCACCGGCAACATCAATGGCATGATGATCAGGGTAATTTCGATCCAGTCCAGCAAAAAGCCCAGCAGGAAAATGATAAACAGAATAAATGCAACCACCATATAGGGGTTGTCAAATGAGCCAAGCACCATGTTTTCGATGATTTCATCACCACCATACCGGCGCAAAACCAGCGCAAAGAAATTGGCGGCAATGAATATTCCGATGATATAGCCCGATGTATTCAGGGTTTGCCGCATCACATCCTTGAACACCTTGATATTCAGATTACGCGCCGCCAGCGCCAGCACTGTGGCACCCATTGCGCCCAGACCCGATGCCTCGGTCGGGGTGGCAAGCCCGAAAAAGATCGACCCCAGCACCAGCAGAATAAGCCCCATAGGCGGCACAACCGATTTGGCCACATCCAGAACCGCCTTCATGGTGATTGGTTCGTGATCCTCGGGTATCGGCATGGATTTGGGCGAGATTATCCCGTAAATCACGATATATAAAATATACAATCCGCCCAGCAACAGCCCGGGGAATAGCGCCCCCATAAACAAATCACCAAGGCTGATCGCCAGCTGGTCAGACATAATCACCAGCATGATCGATGGCGGAATAAGAATGCCCAGCGTGCCGCTTGCGGCAATGGTGCCGGTGGCAATCGGTTTGGCATAGCCTTGATTCATCATCGCCGGAATGCCCATAACCCCCAGCAACACAACCGAGGCCCCGACCACACCGGTAGACGCCGCCAGCACAATGCCGATCAACATCACCGACAGGGCCAAACCGCCCTTGAGCGCGCCAAACAAAACCTGCATGGATTGCATCATTTTTTGCGCCACGCCCGATTGGTCCAGCATCAGGCCCATATAAATAAACATCGGCAAGGCCACCAGAACAGGGTTTTTGATAATGCCGCCAAAGAACCGGCCGCTATTCACCGCCAGTTTTTGATAGGTAATTCCGGTTCGGTCAAATTCGATATATTCCTTGATCAGGTTTTTGTTGGGGTCCAGAATGAACATACCAAGCAAAATGAATATCAGGCTAATCCCGACCAGCGCATAAGCCACCGGAATGCCCCGAAAAAGCATAAAGATAAACACCGCAAACATCAGCAGAACCAACCATTGGTTCAGGTCCATAATCTGGCCGATAAAAGATAAGATTTCCATGATTTATGCCTTTGCCGTATTGCGTCGTGCCATGATCAAGCTGATGGCAAAAATTAGAATTACCAAGCCAAGACCAACCCACATGGTATAGTCAAACATTGGTTCCCTGCTGATTCTGCGAGGCTGGATTTCGGAATTTGTCAAACGAACCGACCACCACATCAGATAATGCACCAAACGTTCACCGGCAAACCATGCCGCCGGGAAACCGGCCAATATCATGTTCCAGCATTTTGGCGTGGTCAGCGCCATAACATTGCGCTTCAGGGCTGTCAGTGCGGCCAGTATGGCCACGCCAAACAGCACCGGCATCAGCATTTTCAAAAGATAAAGCCGGTGTAATCCATTGGCGCTGTCAGACCCTTCGCGGGCCACAAAAGACGCATAGGCATAATGGGTCAGAATATCGATCATGATCAGCAAAAACGGCAATAACAGCCAGCCAAGGCCGAAAATTTCGATCTTGGCTTTCTTTTTGACCGAATAATGTTCGTGCAAAATATCGACCCGCACATGGCTGTCGGTGGTGATGGCATAGCCAAATCCGGTCAGCAACGCGCTGCCGTATATCCACCATTGGGCGTCATCCAGCCAGGCCTGGTTCATGCCTGCTTTGCGCAGAAAGATTTGCGATACAATGGCAACCATCAAAACCGGAAACAGCCATGCAAAGGTATTGCCCACAGCCACAACGATACGATCACCGACAAGATGGTTTTTGCGGTTTCGATCGCTCGGGTCCGAAATCGCGACCACCTGATCGATCAAGTCTGTATTTGCTTCTTTCATCTCGCCCCCCGAGGATATTCAAATTAAAATGGCGGCCATTTCAGGCCGCCACCTTTATGTTTTTACGCAATCCTAGTCGCGCGGCAGATAGATGTTGGTTGACCAGATCTTATAGCCGGCACGATATTCCTGCAAATCGGCCCATACTTCTTGAAAGAACGGATCGCCGTCAGCCAGTTCAACCACAACTTCGTCCCATGCGCCTTCAAATGCTGCCAGCATTTCAGGGTTCCACTGCTTGATGATCACACCGTTTTCTTCGGTGTTGGATACCATCGCCGCATAATTTGTGGCTTCGCCTTCGGCAAGGTTGGTGGTGATATTGGCCAGACAGGCAACTTCGATCTGGTTCTGGGCGGTTTCGGACAGATCATCCCAAACATCCTGATTGATCAAAAGCTCAAACAAGGTTGATGGCTGGTGCCAACCGGGGAAATAGTTGTATTTGGCGATCTTGTAAAACCCGAGACGCGCATCAATACGCGGCATGGAAAATTCGGTCGCATCGATCGCGCCGCGTTCCAGCGCGGGAAAAATATCAGACGCGCCAAGCAAGGATGTGGATACGCCCAGTTTTTCCATGGCCAAAGCACCCAGACCAAAGAAACGCATGTTCAAACCCTGAAGATCTTCAACGGTATTGATTTCGTTTTTGAACCAGCCCGATGTTTCAGGTGCAATAACGCCACAAGGGGTTACCTTTACGTTATAGCCGTTTTCGTCATACATGCGCTGCCAAAGCTCGGCACCGTCATCATACAATATCCAGCCCAGAAATTCGCCGGCCTCGGGGCCAAATGGCACCGCTGCAAACAACGACGCGGCATTGATTTTGCCCTGCCAGTAACCGGATGTTGCAAATGCCGCATCAACTGAACCGTTTGAAACAGCGTCCAGCGCTTCTAGTGTTGGCACCAGTTTGCCCGGATCAAAATGTTCAAATTCGACATCCGACGAAATGCTGTTGATTTTTTCAACAAAATCCACGGCGGCTGTGCCAAGGATCGGCAGGTTCTGACCAAAAGCCGAAGTCATTTCCAGCTGGGTCTGTGCGGTTGCCGCACCACCAATCAGGGCAAAGCTTGCTACCGTTGCGAGTAGTTTATGTTTCATGTGTTCCTCCCATGAACGTTAACCGGCAACATGCCGGAGTTTTGGCAGCAAATGCTGCCGATAGACTGGCAAAGATGAACCTACCAATCTTACTATTGACGCTAGAAATCCACCTCTATCGCCACGCCTTTTTCAACCGCCAGATCTACGACAGCCGAGGCCACCGCCAGATCTTGCAGGCCTACGCCTGTGCCGTCAAACAAGGTGATCTCGCTATCAGAGCCGCGACCGGGATGACCTCCGTTAATCACGGTTCCCAGCTCTGTAATATCTTTTTCTTTCAATGTGCCATTGGCAATCGCGTGCTGGCATTCACCAATGCTGATCGATTGCGCAATCTCGTCGGTAAACACAGTTGCGCGCGCCACAAGTGCGGCGTCAACCTCCTGTTTGCCTTTGGTATCGGTGCCCATACAGGCAATATGGGTGCCGCCTGTTACATGCGCATCCATCAAAATCGGATCATGGCTGGCAGTGATCGAGATAATCACATCCGCATCCGCACCAATTTGCTCCAGCGTTGCTTCTTCAAATGGCAGGCCAAGTTCCGAAGCAGTATCCGCAAGCCGTGACAGCATTTCAGGATGGAAATTCCAGCCGATTACTTTTTCAAAATCACGTTGCTCCACAGCCGCCCGCATTTGAAACGCAGATTGATGCCCTGCGCCGATCATACCCAAAACCTTGCTGTTTTTCGGTGCCAGATGTTTAATCGAAACCGAAGACGCCGCCGCCGTGCGCAGCGCGGTTAGCAAATTACCACCCACCAGCGCCTTGACCTTGCCGGTATCCGCATCAAACAAAATCACGGTAGATTGGTGGTTGGTCAGGCCTTTGGCCTCGTTGCCCGGCCAATAACCACCCGATTTCAGGCCCAGCGCCAGCGATTTGCGATCAAACCCCGATTTGAAACCATAAAGCGCATCCGCATGGCCGATGGCCTCGCGGATTACCGGAAAATTATAGGCGTCTTTGCTGGACATGGCGGCAAAAACCGATTCAACCGCATCGAATGAAGATTTACGGTCAATCAATGCCGCGATTTCGGATTCAGGAACAATAAACATCAATAAGCCCGCCCGCGTGCAGATACCGGCCAAACCGATTCTACTTTGCCGTTCCGCACGCCCACATACCAATCATGCACGTTACAGGTCGGGTCACAATGGCCCGGCACGAGGCGCAGTTT
>JALSGU010000299.1 GCA_026982575.1 Paracoccaceae bacterium
TGAGCCTGTCAAATTTTGCCCCTGCCCTGCTAAATGTCGAAAAACCGGTTCCCGATGATCTGATCGACCCAAAAGGCCGCCCCGCGGGCCGCCGGTTTGATGTTTACCGCAACAACGTGGTGCATTCCCTTTCCGAGGCACTGGCCGTGGCCTATCCGGTTATTCAAAAACTGGTCGGGGAAGAGTTTTTCAAAGCCATGGCCAATGTATTTGTGCGCCAGTTTCCGCCCAGTAGCCCGATGATGTATCAATTTGCCCCCGAATTTCCGATATTTCTGGAAAGCTTTCCACCGGTTTCCCACCTGCCCTATTTGCCCGATGTGGCACGGCTGGAACGCGCAAGGGTGCAATCTTATAATGCCGCTGATGCCGACCCGATTGATGGCGCGGTTCTGGCGGTTGCTACCCCTGATCAACTGATGGGCGCGCAGCTTGGCTTGCACCCGAGCATGCGGGTGGTGATTTCAAAATTTCCGATTCTGACGATTTGGGAAAACAACACTTCAGACATTCAAAAACCACTGCCAAGCGGCGGACAGGATGTTTTGATCTGCCGCCCCGAAAACGAATTGCGGATGCAAATATTGCCCAAAGGCGGCGCCGGTTTTTTGCGGGCATTGTTCGAGGGCAAAACCCTGGCCAAAGCCAGCGAGACCGGCGAACAGATCACCGGATTTGACCTGACAACAAATATTACCGGCCTTCTGGCCGCAAGATTACTTATAAAAACAACATTGAAAGGGACATGAAATGCGCGCAATAATCAAATTACATAACGGGGTTTTCTCTGCAATATCAACGCTGACCGGCCCATGGCTGTTGCCGACCCTGATGCGGTTTACGTTCGCAGCAACCTTGTTGCAATATTTCTGGAACTCGGCCCAGACCAAACTGGATGGCGGGTTGTTTTCGCTTAGCTTTGGTGCCTATGCACAGGTTTTGCCGCGCAAATATGAAGCGCTGGGTTATGACCCAAGCCTGCTTGGCTTTTTCGACAAAGCCATTGTTTATGCGGGCACTTATGCGGAATTTATCCTGCCGGCACTGGTTGTGATCGGCTTGTTTACGCGGCTTGCCTCGATCGGCATGATCGGGTTTATCGCGGTGCTGACCTATGTTGATATTTTTGGCCATATGGCAGACCCGACCACCATCGGCGCATGGTTTGATCGCATCAAAGACAGCCAGATCATGGACCAACGGCTGTTTTGGCTGGCGATATTGGTGACCCTAATTGTCAAAGGCGCGGGGCCGATCTCGATTGACCGGTTTATCAAGGTTAAGTGATGGTGGCTGCAAGCACCCACCCTACATTTCGTCGCTTAACAACACATTGCTTTCG
>JALSGU010000300.1 GCA_026982575.1 Paracoccaceae bacterium
AAAATTACCGGTGTTTCCAAGGTGCTTTGCGCGGATGATGCGGCCTATGGCAACGGTCTGGCCGAACCGATCGCAGATTTGATCGTGTCGCTTGCGGGTGATTACGACCATATCGTGGCACCAGCAACCACCAGTGGCAAAAACATCCTGCCCCGCGTTGCGGCATTGCTGGATGTTATGGTGATATCCGATGTCACCGGCATTGTATCGGCAGACACGTTTGAACGGCCGATTTATGCGGGCAACGCCATCCAAACCGTGCAATCAAGCGACAGCAAAAAAGTTGTTTCCATCCGCACCACCGGCTTTGATGCGGCGAGCAGCGACGATTCGGCCAGCGTTGAAAAAATTGCGGCAGTGGCCAATCCCGGCCTGTCTTCATGGGTTGAAGACAAGGTCCAGACCTCTGACCGGCCTGATTTGACCAGCGCAAAAATTGTCGTTTCCGGAGGTCGAGGCGTTGGATCAGCCGAAAACTTTGCAATAATCGAACAATTGGCGGATAAACTGGGTGCCGCCGTTGGCGCATCCCGTGCGGCGGTTGATAGTGGTTATGCCCCCAATGATTGGCAGGTTGGTCAGACCGGCAAAGTGGTGGCGCCCGATCTTTATATCGCCATCGGCATTTCTGGTGCGATCCAGCATTTGGCCGGTATGAAAGACAGCAAGGTCATCGTGGCCATCAACAAAGACGAAGAAGCCCCGATTTTTCAGGTGGCCGATTACGGGCTGGTCGCAGATCTGTTTGATGCGGTTCCTGCCCTTAACGACGCGCTGGGTTAAACGTCAAAATCTTGCGAAAGGCCTGCCATCTGGCGGGCCTTTTTGCGTTAAAGGCTTGCGCGCGGCCGCCCACAGGGACTAATCTGCGCCAAACCAAAAAGGAATGCGATATGGCGATCAAAACCGTAGGAATTATCGGCGCGGGGCAAATGGGCAATGGCATTGCCTATGTATTTGCCATGGCTGGATATGACGTGTTTCTATACGATATTTCTGTTGAAGCCGTTGAAAATGCCGTGAAAAAAATCACCGGCAATATGGATCGCCAGATTAGCAGAGGTGCCATGAATGCCGCCACCAAATCAGCAGCGCTGGCGCGGATTACCAAATCAGACAGTATTAAACAAATCGGTGGACTGGACCTGATTATTGAGGCCGCTACCGAGGTCGAGAGCATCAAACACCAAATTTTTGCCGACCTTGCGCCGCATTTGGCCGATCATACGATCCTTACCTCCAACACCTCGTCTATTTCAATTACACGGTTGGCGGCGGGCAC
>JALSGU010000301.1 GCA_026982575.1 Paracoccaceae bacterium
AACGCCTGAAGCAATTCTTCGGCTTGTGGTCCGGTTGTGATCACATCAATTTCGCTACCCATTGAGGCCGACAGGGTCATCAACCCCAAAATCGAATCTCCGGCCACGGTTTCACCATCTTTTGATACGGTTGCCTTTGCGTCAAAGGATTCGCATACCTCGACAAATCGGCCCGAAGCACGGGCATGCAGCCCCTTAACATTAACAATATTCAAGATCATTTGTTGGTTTTCCCTGCATTTGGCTGCATTGAATCAAGATATTTGCGCCCCGCATCTCTGGCACATTGCACCGAATCATCCAAGCTCATATTTCGGGATTTTGCCAGTTTGACCAGCATCGGTAAATTGGCGCCATACAGAACTTTGCGTTGCCCCGGACCGCATGCTTTTATCGCCAGATTTGAGGGCGTGCCGCCAAACATATCTACCACCACTACAACCCCGCCGCCGGTGTCAACGTCGTTAACCGCTTGACATATTTCAATTCTTTTAAGGTCAAGATCATCCGTCGCCAAAATGGAAACCGCCCGTGTGGCATCACATTTGCCAACCACATGTTCCATCGCCAACAGGTATTCCCCCGCCAAGCCGCCATGTGCCACAATCACAATACCAAACAATCCAATAACTTTCCTAACCAGCCGAACCCGAACGGCGCTCCATTTCACGGTGGCGAATAGACACCTGCCAGCCCTTTTCCGCAAGGGTTTTTGCCAGACATTCCGCCACGGTAACAGACCTGTGCTGCCCCCCCGTGCAGCCCAGCGCCACACTGAAATACGACTTCCCCTCGGCACGGTACGCAGGCAGTAACAATACCAGCATTTCAGTGAGTTGATCAAAAAACGGGTCAAAATTTTGATCAGCCTTAACATAATCCGAAACGACGCTGTCCATTCCGGTTAGTTTTCGCAATTCTTCCTGCCAATGGGGGTTTCGTAAAAACCGGCAATCCAGCACCATATCGACATTGCGCGGCGTGCCACGTTTATAGGAAAAAGACTGGACGGAAACCGATAATCCGCTAGATAGCTTAGTGCTGAACCATCTGGAAATTTCATCGCGCAGGTCATGGGGCGACATGGTTGTCGTGTCGATCAAAACGTCGGCACTGGCGCGCAAGCCCCCCAGAATTGCCAGTTCCTGCTCAATGCCAATCGCGGCCGAGCCGTCTTTTGACAAAGGGTGCCGCCGCCGCGTTTCGCTAAAACGTTTATCAAGCGTTGCTGCCGAACAATCCAGAAACAGCAACCGCACCAAAAAACCGTTATTATTTTGATAATTTGCAATCGCATCCTGCAAACCGCTGGCGGAAAAATCGCGGGTGCGGGTATCAATGCCAATCGCCAGCGGTTGGTCCATTGCCGGGCCGGAAAGCAGACGGTCAAGCAGGGTCAAGGGCAGGTTATCAATGCTTTCATAGCCAATATCTTCCAGTGTTTTTATGGCCGTAGACCGCCCTGCCCCTGCCGGGCCGGTTACAAATACGATTTCTTGTTGTTTGTCCACGACAGCCCTTTACCCCAATTTTAACACACAAAACACAGCATTTGCCAGATGCAGGTTATTACCGCCAAATACCACAGGCACTTTTAGCCCCAGCAAAGAAATAGTTTTATCTTCGGGCAGGCGGCGCACCTCGGTTTTGTCCATATCAACCACAAACTTCAGCGTGGCGCTGCTGCAATAAGGCATTTCTAAAATGCCAAAGCCCCGCGCTTCGATCTGACCCGAGATACTGTCCGGCGGGCTGGTTAGAATTGCATCACCATCGCGCGTCAAATCCACCGCATCATCGGAAACCAAGGTTGCACCAAGCGCAATCAAGGCTAATGAAACACTGGATTTACCCGCGCCTGAATCCCCGATAATCAACACAGATTGGCCTTTATATTCAACACATGATGCATGGATACGTTCTTTTTCCATCATACCGGAAACCTTATCAAAAACTGCGCGCCGCCCGATTCCGAAACATTACGCACCGAAATTGTACCGTTATGGGCCTCTATGATCTGTTTGCAAATCGCCAGCCCAAGGCCGGAATGCTCGCCAAACTGTGCCTTTGGGCGTTCTGAATAGAACCGCTCAAACACATTCTCGAAATTATCGGCCGGAATGCCCGGTCCGTTATCGGTGATACGCAATTCAATCATATCCGGCCCGTCATAATCCAGCGAAATTTTAATCCAGCCGTCTTCGGGAATGAAATCAAGCGCGTTGGTGATCAGGTTATCAAAAACCTGCGACAACCGCCCGTCCAGCCCGAAAACTTCAAATTTTTCATTGCCGGATTCTAGCAAGATTTTAACCTTTGGCCATTCCGATGCATAATGCTCAACATGGTTTTTTAACAACTTGTTCAGATCGACAGGCGCCCATTCTTCTCGAACCAGTTCTCCCTCCAGACGGGATGCATTGGAAATATCGGTGACCAGACGGTTAAGGCGATCAACATCGCCCCGAATAACCCCCAGCAAGGCCTCGCGCTCGGCATCTTCCAGCGGATACCCAAGGGTTTCAACCGCAGAACGCAACGAGGTTAACGGATTTTTGATTTCGTGCGATACATCTGCGGCAAAATTCCGGTTCAGGTCAATACGCTCGAACAAAGCCTCGATCATTTGGCGCATGGCGCGCGACAGCTCTCCGATTTCATCAGGGCGGGCGGTCAGATCAGGGATCTGAATTAACGCAGGATTCAACCTCTGGCCCACACTATCATAAGCCACATCCGCCGCATCGGCCAAACGCCGCAACGGGCGAGCAATAGAATTTGCCAACACAATCGACAACACAATCGAGGAAAGGATTGCCAATACAAAAATTTGCAAAATCTGTTCGCGCTCCTGCCGGATCACCGCATCGATTTCACCGCCAAGGGTCGAGATTAGAATAACTTTATCGGTTTTGCCATCCACCACAATCGGCGCGGCAACGCTGATAAAAAGATCACCCGAGCTGGTGAACGTAGACCTCTGGGTCTGGTTTGGTTGTTCAATCGCATTGGCAACCAAGGCATTGAACCGCGCCAAAAGACTGCTGCTGGTCACGCCTGAAACCTCGGTCGGACCAGACAGGGCCTCCCATACAGATTGCAAGATATCGGTGAAAAGGCTGGTATTGACCGCCTGTGCTTTTAACCCGCTAGTGCTGCTAATGGTATTTGGCAATTGCTGCATAAGCAGACTTCCATCGGCATCATACAAGCGAACAATTGACCCGATAGGTTCGGCAAGGCTGGTGAAATAGGCTTCTGATATAGCGGGTTGCGCTGAAATAGCTGCGGCCAGAATTTCGGCCTGTTGCAATATATCATCGCCGCGCTGGCTTACCCTGCCCTCGTCAGCCTGGCTAAGATACAAAACCCCCGCCACCAGAATTCCCAGCGCAATCAGATTAAATACAATGATTTTCCGCGCCAATAGCGACCGGTTAAAGGTTAAAAACCGTTTTTTCTTGCGCGAAAGATCGATGCTGTCGGGAATCCCCAACATTGACGGAACGTTATTGTCATCTTTTGACATTACGCTTCGTTATAGCGATATCCAACGCCATACAGGGTTTCGATGGAATCATAATTTGCATCTATCTTTTTGAATTTTTTGCGCAACCGTTTGATATGGCTGTCAATGGTGCGGTCATCGACATATACCTCGTCCGCATAGGCAACATCCATCAACTGATTGCGCGATTTCACCACCCCGGGCCGCACTGCAAGCGCGTTCAGAATAATAAATTCGGTCACGGTCAGAACAACATCCTTGCCATTCCATGTTACCTTGTGGCGCTGTTCATCCATCTGCAATGACCCGCACACAATGATGGGGGCTTCCACATCCAGATCTTCGTTTTTCATGGCAATATCACGGCGGCGCAACACCGCCCTGATACGCGCGATCAACCGCCGCTGGGAAAACGGTTTGCTGATATAATCATCAGCCCCCAGCCCCAGCCCGATCAACTCGTCGGTTTCATCATCCTTGGAGGTCAGAAAAATAACCGGCAGGTCCGATTGTTGCCGCAGCCTGCGCAGCAGCTCCGTGCCATCCATCCGGGGCATTTTAATATCCAGAACCGCCAGGTCCGGCGGCTCATCCACAAGTGAAAAAAGCGCGGATGCACCATCGGTAAAGGTCGTAACATCGAATCCCTCTGCCCGAAGGGCGATGGATACGGATGTCAGGATATTTCGATCATCGTCTACTAAGGCAATACTAGGCATAGCGGCCCCCCATATTCCACATATTGTATATTCAAGCATCTAACCTGTTATTGCAACAGTGAA
>JALSGU010000302.1 GCA_026982575.1 Paracoccaceae bacterium
TTATTGCAACAGTGAAAATTATGCAGTTCGGCGCAGGTTCCGCCTGTGTCCTATTGCCCCATTTTTAATGTAGATTTCAGCTTGTCACACGGCTAGAACAAACCATCAGCGGACATGCCGGAACTCGCCCTCCGGCCCGTTGGTTTCTTGGGGACAGGGGCCGCGCCATCGCGTGACCTCAAAATTGGAGTATCAATAATGGAAACTGGCACAGTCAATCCGGCGCAAAAGCTGGAGAATTCTGGCATTTCTGGACTTTCGAACATTTATTACAACCTGCCCGAAGCCGCGATAATGCAGCACGCGGTGCGCCGTAATGAAGGCGAAATAGGCATTGGTGGCGCTTTTTTGGTGTCGACCGGCAAACATACCGGCCGGTCGCCAAAAGATAAATTTGTGGTGCGCGAACCCTCGGTTGAAAATACCATCTGGTGGGAAAACAACCCGCCAATGGAAATGGACGCATTTGCCACCCTGCACGCCGATATGCTGGCGCATATGAAAGGTGGCGACTATTTTGTGCAAGACCTGTTTGGCGGCGCTGACCCCGATTATCGCCTGAATGTGCGGGTTATTACCGAACTCGCGTGGCACAGCCTTTTCATTCGCCATATGCTGCGCCGCCCCGAAATTGCTGAATTACTTGATTTTACGCCCGAATTCACCGTCATCAATTGCCCCGATTTCAAAGCAGACCCGGCGCGCCACGGTTGTCGCTCCGAAACTGTGATCGCCATT
The DNA here is from genome assembly GCA_026982575.1 of Paracoccaceae bacterium. Taxonomy (GTDB): domain Bacteria; phylum Pseudomonadota; class Alphaproteobacteria; order Rhodobacterales; family Rhodobacteraceae; genus UBA3077. Next base: position 739 of record JALSGU010000302.1, read on the forward strand.
TCGTTTGAACAAAAACTGGTGCTGATCGGCGGCACATCCTATGCAGGCGAAAACAAAAAATCTGTGTTTTCCATTCTGAACTACCTGCTGCCTGATCAAAACGTCATGCCGATGCATTGCTCCGCCAACCACGCCATTGATAACCCCGAAGATACCGCCGTGTTTTTTGGCCTGTCCGGCACCGGCAAAACCACCCTTTCGGCGGACCCAGACCGTATTTTGATCGGCGATGATGAACATGGCTGGTCCGACAGCGGCACCTTTAATTTTGAAGGCGGCTGTTATGCCAAAACCATCAACCTGTCCCCCGATGCGGAACCGGAAATTTACGCGACCACCTCGATGTTTTCCACCGTGGTGGAAAACATGGTCTATGACCCGGTCACCCGCGAGCTCGATTTTGCGGATGACAGCCTGACCCCGAACATGCGTTGCGCTTATCCGCTGGAATATATTTCCAACGCCTCCGAAAGCTCCATGGGTGGATTACCCAAAAATATCATCATGTTAACCTGTGATGCATTTGGCGTGCTGCCCCCGATTGCCAAGCTGACGCCAGCGCAGGCCATGTATCATTTCCTGTCGGGCTTTACCGCCAAAATCCCCGGCACCGAAAAAGGCGTGACCGAGCCTATCCCTACATTTTCCACCTGTTTTGGCGCGCCTTTCATGCCGCGCCGCCCCGAGGCATATGGCGCGTTGCTGCGCGATAAAATCAACCAACACGGGGTCAATTGCTGGCTGGTAAATACCGGCTGGACCGGCGGCGCCAAAGGCCGGGGTGGATCAAGAATGCCGATCCGCGCCACCCGAGCCTTGCTGACCGCAGCCCTAAGCGGCAGCCTGAATGATCGTGAATTCCGCACTGACCCGAATTTCGGGTTTCAGGTTCCCGAGGCCGTAAAAGGTGTTGCCAAAGTATTGCTGGACCCGCGCCGCACATGGGAAAACGGCGATGAATACGATGAACAGGCCCTGAAACTGGTGCAGATGTTTGCTGATAATTTTAAACAATACGAACCTCATGTCGGCGATGAGGTTCTGGCTGTTTTAATCAAAGCACGCTAATGCGAACGGGGCGGTTATGGCCGCCCCGCTCACCCCATAAACCCGCGCCGCAGCAGGTTTAACCCGGCGATTACCAGCACAAACAGCGTGGCTTTACGAAACAGTTGTTGGTCGATCCGGTCTTGCACATAAAACCCCGCAAACATCCCGATTACTGCCGGAATGACCAGCGCCAATGAGAACGGCAAGCTGACCGCATTCAGCACGCCCGAGCCAAGATGCGCAACTGTCAGCACCATTGACCCCAGTAAAAACGAAATCCCCTGCACGCGGATTTGTTCAACTTTCGGTGTGTTCATTGCCATTAAATACATCAAAATCGGCGGTCCCCATACACCCGCAAGCCCGCCAAAAAAACCCGCCACAAGCGCGGTTACCAGCTCATAAATATTTCTAAGATGCTGTTTAAGCCGGGGACGCCAGCCAATAATTTGCAAAATGCCAAAAAATGTTATCCCGCCGCCAAGTGTCAGAAACAAAAAGGATTCCGGTACAATCACCACCAGTTTGGCGCAAAAATAAATTGCCACCAGCAAGATAACATTCAACCGCCAAAACTTTTTCAAGCTGGCCAAAGCCTCGATCAGCCCGTTACGAATAGATTGCCAAAAATTGGTCATCAGCCCCGGCAAAATCATTGCAGCAATTGCAATTTCGGCAGACATAATACTGCCAATGCCGCTGACCACAATCATCGGCAACGCAAACCCGATTGCGCCCTTAATAAACCCGGCAAACCCCATGATAAAAAAGGCAATAACCATTGCCCAGATACCAAAATCTGCCGAAAGAGTTGAAAATGCTTCCATTATGGCTTATTCGCACCACCACCAAATGATCGCAATGCTAATTTAATTCTGCAAATCGGGTGATTTTGGTATTTTTATTGCGTGAGAGAATTGACGCTTTGCTTGCGCCCCCATATAGTTCGCATATGCAGCATTTTCGCTGCGATGCACAGCCAAAGGTATCAACCGTGACCAGCAAACCTCTTTTACAATCATGCAGCCAAGCACTAATCGAGGTTCAATCCCTGTATCAAAAAGCCAAAACCGCTATAAAAGGAAAAGTGACGGTTCAGGGCCAGCTTTCCGCTAAAAAACTGGAACAACACCAGTTTTTAACCCATGGTCTGGCATGGTTAGCCACCTATGTTGAAAGCCTGCAACAAATGCTGGCATGGGCGCAAAGCCTTGAAAAAAATGGTAAATTTAGTGAAATTGATCAGTTAATCTTGCAAATTTCCTTTGGTGAATATCTTAGCCAAATCGCCGGCGGCATCCCGATGTCCCAAACCGAAATTATCCGGATATCCGATCTATTAGGGCAAGATTACACCCCGAATTCAACGTTTTACCTAACCGCAAATACCGATATTGCCCGTAAACGACTGGTGGAACTGATGCTTGAACAAAGCGGCGCCAGCTGTTTTGGTAACCCCGGTCTTGATGATGAATATGACATGATCCGCGACCAATTCCGGCGCTTTGCCGCAGACAAAGTCGCGCCTTTTGCCCATGAATGGCACCTGAAAGACGAACTGATCCCGATGGAACTCATTGATGAAATGGCCGAATTAGGGGTTTTTGGCCTGACAATCCCCGAAGAATACGGTGGTTTCGGCATGAGCAAAACCGCAATGTGCGTGGTAACCGAAGAACTGGCGCGGGGCTATATCGGGGTTGGCTCGCTTGGCACACGATCTGAAATTGCCGCCGAACTCATCCTTTGTGGTGGCACCGAAGAACAAAAAAATCGTTGGCTGCCAGATATCACCAACGCAAAAACCCTGCCAACAGCTGTATTTACCGAACCCAATACCGGATCGGATCTGGGCAGCCTTTCCACCCGCGCGGTTGTTAACGGCGATAATTTTGTGATCACAGGCAATAAAACCTGGATCACCCATGCCGCGCGCAGCGATATGATGATT